>NZ_JBEZKJ010000046.1:0-66373 GCF_040651675.1 Streptomyces sp. NPDC048415
GCTTTAGGCTTGACACCGACCGCCGGGGCTCATCCGGTAAGGGAGAACCCCGGCGGGCGGCATCCCAGCAAAGACCGGGTACGAACACGAGGAGGAGCGGTCACAGTGCTTGATCCGCAGGGTTTGTACGCATGGGAGCCGAAGGGCCTCGCCGTTGTCGACATGGCGCTCGCGCAGGAGTCGGCCGGCCTTGTCATGCTCTACCACTTCGACGGATACATCGACGCGGGCGAGACCGGCGACCAGATCGTCGACCGACTGCTCGACTCGCTGCCCCACCAGGTCGTGGCCCGTTTCGACCACGACCGGCTCGTGGACTACCGGGCCCGCCGCCCGCTGCTGACGTTCAAGCGCGACCGCTGGACCGACTACGAAGAGCCGACCCTTGACGTACGGCTCGTGCAGGACGCCACCGGCGCGCCCTTCCTGCTGTTGTCCGGCCCCGAGCCGGACGTCGAGTGGGAGCGCTTCGCCGCCGCCGTTCAGCAGATCGTGGAGCGGCTCGGCGTGCGCCTCTCGGTGAACTTCCACGGCATCCCCATGGGTGTCCCGCACACGCGCCCTGTCGGCCTCACCCCGCACGGCAACCGCACCGACCTGGTGCCCGGCCACCGCAGCCCCTTCGACGAGGCGCAGGTGCCCGGAAGCGCCGAATCCCTCGTGGAATACCGCCTCATGGAGGCCGGACACGACGTCCTCGGCGTCGCCGCGCACGTGCCCCACTACATCGCCCGGTCCCCGTACCCGGACGCCGCGCTGACCGTCCTGGAGTCGATCACCGCCGCGACCGGCCTGGTGCTTCCCGGCATCGCGCACTCGCTGCGCACCGAAGCCCACCGCACCCAGACGGAGATCGACCGGCAGATCCAGGAGGGCGACGAAGAGCTGGTCGCCCTCGTCCAGGGACTCGAGCACCAGTACGACGCCGCGGCGGGCGCGGAGACGCGGGGCAACATGCTCGCCGAGCCGGTGGACATCCCCTCGGCGGACGAGATCGGGCTGGAGTTCGAGAAGTTCCTGGCCGAGCGGGAGGGTGACGCCTAGGGCCTGTCCGGCGGATCATGCCGCAGACGCGGGGGATGGCACATCCTCCCCCAACGCTCGGCTTGGCTCGCGCGGGCGGACCCTCATTCGCGTTGTCGTCGGTTGTCGACGCTCCGCGTCGCCGCCCTCCTCCGCCTTGCAGCTCGACGCACCATCCCCCGCTCACCTGCGCCGATCAGGAACCCTTGCTTCCCTGCGAACTGATCCGCCGGACAGTCCCTAGCCCGCTCTTCCCGGGGGCCCGGTCGGGGGGACTGTCAGTGGCAGGTCCTAAGCTGCTCGGCATGCTGAAGGTGGGCCTGACCGGCGGTATCGGCGCCGGCAAGAGCGAGGTGTCGCGACTGCTCGTCGAGCACGGCGCGGTGCTGATCGACGCGGACAGGATCGCGCGGGAGGTCGTCGCGCCCGGAACTCCTGGACTCGCGGCGGTCGTCGACGCCTTCGGCGAGGAGGTGCTCACCGCGGACGGCGACCTGGACCGGCCCAAGCTGGCCTCGATCGTCTTCGCCGACCCGCGGAAGCTCGCCGTCCTCAACTCGATCGTGCACCCCCTGGTGGGCGCCCGCTCGCGCGAACTCGAAGCCGCCGCCTCCGACGATGCCGTCGTCGTGCACGACGTGCCCCTCCTCGCCGAGAACGGCCTGGCCTCGCTGTACGACCTCGTGATCGTCGTGGACGCCAGCCCCGAAACCCAGCTCGACCGGCTCGTCCGCCTGCGCGGCATGTCCGAGGAGGACGCCCGCGCCCGCATGGCCGCCCAGGCCCCACGCGACAAGCGCCTGGAGATCGCGGACGTCGTGATCGACAACGACGTACCCCTGGAGGACTTGAAGGCGCGCGTGCGTGAGGTATGGGCCGATCTCGAGCGCAGAGCCCACCAGCCGCAGGAATAGCGAGCCGTAGGGATGGCGAGCCGTAGGGATGGCGAGCCGTAGGGATGGCGAGCCGTAGGGATGGCGAGCCGCAGGGATGGCGAGCCGCAGGAATGCGAGTCGTAGGAATAGCGGCCCCCTGCGGGGGCGTTGAACCCCTTGAGTGAGGGAAGGACTCAGCCGTGCCCGAGATCAGCGGTTCGACCGGACGTACTCCGGAGACGCATGTCATCGACTTCCGCGCCGCCGAGCAACTGCTCGCCGCGCGTGACCCGCGGGGCGCGGTGAAGCTGCTCGACCCAGTCATCGCCGCGCATCCGGAGAACACGGCCGCCCGGCTGCTGCGTGCGCGTGCCTTCTTCGCCGCCGCCCAACTGCGGCCCGCCGAGCTGGAGTTCACCATCGTGCTGGAACGCGAGCCGGACAACGCGTTCGCGCACTTCGCGCTCGCCCGCACCTATGAGCGCCAGCGCCGCCCCGACCAGGCCAAGCGCCACTTCAGACTGGCGGCGGCGCTCGACCCGAAGCCGCAGTACCTGGAAGCGGCGCGCTTCGACTCGTAGGGACCCCGACTCTCGGCGCGTCCGAGCCGGTCAGGGATGGCGGTGTTGCCGCGGCCGGTACGGACGCCGATTCTCCGGCCGGTACGGAGGCGGGTCCTCGGGCGGGCGGTAGGGCGGGATGTCCGGGCCTGGCTGGTAGTGCGGCCCCTGGCGGATGTGCCGCACGATCATGGTCATGTCCACGGTGACGATCAGCCACAGCACGCCGCACGCGGCCGCCCATCCGGGCCGCCCGGCCAGGGCGAACGCGGCCGTCCCGGCGATCGCCCAGATCAGCCCCCACACGCTCAGCCAGAAGCGCAGCCGCAGAGCACTGCGCGCTGTCGTCGGTTCACTGCCCGTACGCATCAGGATCACCACTCCTACTGGGAAACGTACTCTTCGTGGTGCACGTTCACCAAGGAAGAGCGGTCGCATCGACGACCGCCGGGGGAGGCGACGGTGCTGCTGGACGCGCTGCGGGCGGACGCGAGGCTCGCCAAGTGGCTGAGGGACCTGGAGAGCGAGGGCACGCCCCGGACGGAAGCGGTGCTTCCGGACGCGGACGAGCTGCCGGACGTCCTGCTCGACCTGACCGTGTCCCACGAGCACATCAACGAACTCGTCGCGCTGCGCGCCCGACTGGCCGCCGACGCGGAGGCGATGACACTCCTCGCGCGCTGCGTCGGCCGTTTCGTACGGGACATGGGGGAGATCGGCAAGGGCTGGGAGCCGCCGGCGTTCCCCGCGTCGACGGGGGCCCTCGGGCGCTGCTTCCATGTGTACGTCTTCATCGCGGCGCTTCCCTACGTGCGCGCCTACCACCGGGAGCGAGGCGTCCCGGAGGACGTGTCGAGGCGCACCCTCGCCGACCTCGGCCGCCATGTGGCCGTGCACCACCGGCGGCTCGGCACCCCCGGGCTGCTGTTCCCCTGGTGGATCGCCCTGCACTTCCACGGAGAGCTGTTCCAGCTGGGCCGGCTGCAGTTCCAGCGGACGCGGCTCGGTCAGCGCACCGGCCGGGCGGTCGCGGCGGCGGGCCTCGGCCAGGGCCCCGGCGACCCCTGCCTGAGCCTGCACATCACCGACTTCCGCGGCCCCCTGAGCGCCTCAGCCTGCGACCGCTCGCTCGCCCTGGCCGGGGATTTCTTCGCCCGCCACTACCCCGACGAGCGCTATGAAATAGCCGTGTGTCACTCCTGGCTGCTCGACACCCAGCTCAAGAGGTATCTGCCGACGGACTCCAACATCGTCCGCTTCCAGGACCGCTTCGAGCTCGTGTACGAGAACAAGACTCCGGACGATGGCGTGCCCGTCGGCTTCGTCTTCGGCGACCCCGATCTGCCGCCGGAGAAGCTGCCGCGGCGCAACAGCGTCGAGCGGGCGGTGGGCGACCATCTGCGCGCGGGCGGCCACTGGTACGGCGGGCAAGGCTGGTTCGCTCTGTAGGCCCGGACCCATGCCCCTCGAACCCATCACCCGAACGAGTGGCGGATGGCGGGAACGGGCCGACGAACGTGGCTCGTTGGACGGGTATGAGGGCGCCCCCGCTCGAGCGAAGCCGAGAGTCCAGGAGAGGTGGAGGGGGCGAAACCAATCCCCCGCACTCCGATGAGTTCCCGACGCCCACCCGGTCTACCTCTGTGAAAGCACCGGCTACCGCTTCACACAGGAGATCCCCATGTCCGAGACCACCGTCCCCGCCGCCCGACTCGCCTCCGCTTCAGCTTCCGCCCCCGCGACCAACACCCCTCGCACCCGCCGAGCCCGCATCTCCCTGACCGCCCTGCAAATCGTCCTCGGCCTCTTCTACGCGATCGCGAGCGCCCTCCCCAAGCTGCTCGCGAACCCGTCGGCCGTCGAGGCCTTCGACAAGCTCGGCTGGGGCCACACGGGGATGTACGTCATTGGCGCGCTCGAACTCGCCGGCGGCATCGCCCTGTTGGTCCCGCTGCTCGACTCGGTGGCGGCGGTGGCGCTCAGCGCGCTGATGCTCGGCGCGTTCATCGTCAACGTCACGGCCATCCATGGCCCGTACGTGGCGACCCCGCTCATCCTGATCCTGCCGCTCGCGCTGATCGCCTGGGCCAGGCGCAGCCACACCAGCGAGCTGCTCCGCGTGGTACGCCGACGGGCGTGACGGCCGTACGCGACGAAGGGCTCCCCCAGCGGCAGGGGGAGCCCTCACTGTCGTACGGCGGAACGGACGCCCTGGCGTCCAGGACCTTCAGGCTCCGGAGCCTGAGCCGGATCAGGCACCAGCTCCGGATCCGGCGCCGGAGCCGGGGGGACCACCGTCCGGGCCGGAGGAGCCGGCGGAACCCGAGGTGCCGAAGGACAACCCCCGCAACCGCTCCAGCTCGCGCCGGTCCCGCTTGGTCGGGCGCCCCGCCCCCCGGTCACGGATGCCCGCCGGTGCGACGGCCTCGCGCGGCGGGGGCGGCGGGCTGTTGTCGACGTAGCACTCGACGGCGGCGGGCGCGCCGACCCGTTTGCGGATCACGCGTTTCACGACGACGACCCGCTCCCGGCCGCCGTGCCGCAGGCGTACCTCGTCGCCGACGCGCACGGCGTACGCGGGCTTGACGCGCTCACCGTTCACCCGGACGTGCCCGCCCCGGCAGGCGGTGGCGCCCATCGAGCGGGTCTTGACGAGACGAACGGACCAGATCCAGCTGTCGACCCGCACGCTCTCGCCGCTCGCCGGCCCCGCGGCCTCGGCGGTGGTCACCGCGTCACCGGACTCCTGCGCACCCCCGGCATCCGCGCCCTTCTTCTCCCCGTCAGCACCCTGAGAAGCCATGCCCTCGACTCTAGTCCTCAGGGACCGGCCCACCGAGCGGATTGTCCGTCGCGCGGACCACCCCCGATGCCGCCGGCCCGGCGGGCGCGGCGATGACCTGGTCGTGTACGGCGAGCCCATGGTCGTACGGTGGTGGCATGGACAGCAGTGGCCCGGGATCCAGCGGTCCGAACGGCGGCGGCCTCGCCGAACTGGACGCGCGGGTCTCCGGGTGTCGGGCCTGTCCGCGTCTGGTGGAATGGCGCGAGGAGGTGGCCCGCACCAAGCGCGCCGCCTTCGCCGACCAGACGTACTGGGGCCGCCCGGTCCCGGGGTTCGGGCCGGCCGACGCCTCCCTGCTCATCGTCGGGCTCGCGCCCGCGGCGCACGGCGGGAACCGGACCGGGCGGATGTTCACGGGGGACCGGTCCGGGGACGTGCTCTACGCGGCACTGCACGATGTGGGGCTCGCGTCGCGCGGGACCTCGGTGACCGCGGACGACGGACTGGAGCTGTACGGCGTACGCGTCACCTCGCCCGTGCACTGCGCCCCGCCGGCCAACAAGCCGACGCCCTGCGAACGGGACACTTGCCGGCCCTGGCTCGTGCGGGAGCTGGAGCTGCTGCGGCCCTCGCTGCGGGCGGTGGTCGTCCTTGGCGCCTTCGGCTGGCAGGCCGCGCTGCCCGCCTTCGCCGAGGCGGGATGGACGGTGCCTCGGCCCAGGCCGGTGTTCGCGCACGGGGCCCAGGTGTCCCTCGGTTCCCTCGAGCTCTTCGGATGCTTCCACGTCAGCCAGCGGAACACCTTCACTGGACGGCTCACGCCCGCGATGCTCCGGGATGTGCTGGACACAGCCGCCCGGGCGGCGGGGCTGACGACCCGGCCGCAGGCGGGTTAGCCTCGCGCGATGGGCCTGTATCCGGAGATCGAACCGTACGACCACGGAATGCTCGATGTCGGCGACGGCAACCGCGTGTACTGGGAGGTCTGCGGCAATCCGCGCGGCAAGCCCGCCGTGATGCTGCACGGAGGCCCCGGCTCGGGGTGCGGCGCCCGGTACCGGCGGTACTGCGACCCGGAGGCGTACCGCATCGTCCTGCTCGACCAGCGCGGCTGCGGACGCTCCACGCCGCCCGCGAGCGCGTACGAGACGGACATGAGCGTCAACACGACGGCCCATGTGATCCAGGACCTGGAGCTGCTCCGCGGCCACTTGGGCATCGACCGGTGGCTGGTGTGGGGAGTGTCGTGGGGTTCGGTGCTGGGGCTGCGGTACGCGCAGACGCATCCGGACGTCGTCACCGAGCTGGTGCTGACGGGGGTGGCCACCGGCTCGAACGCCGAAGTGGCCATGCTGTCCAAGGGACTTGGGACGCTCTTCCCCGAGGCCTTCGAACGGTTCCTCGCCGAGCTGCCGAAGGAGGAGCGCGACGGGAATCTCGCCGCAGCGTACAACCGGCTGATCGAATCGCCCGACCCGCGGGTGCGGGCACGCGCGGCACGCGCCTGGACCGACTGGGAGACGGCGATCATTCCCGCGCCGCCGCGCTCGGTGGAGCGCTATGAGGACCCGGCCTTCCGCATGGCCTTCGCCCGCACGGTCACGCATTACTTCGGCAACGACCATTTCCTGGGGGAGGGGAACGACGAGGGTGTCGTGCTGCGGGACACGCCCTTGCTCAAGGGCATCCCCGGCACGCTGGTGCAGGGCAGCCTCGACCTCGGGAATCTGCTCGGCACCGTCTGGCGGCTCCACCACGCCTGGCCCGGCAGCGAGTTGGTCCTCGTCGACGACGCGGGGCACAACGCGGGGGCTCCGGGTGTGGTGGACGTCCTGGTGGCGGCCACGGACAAGTACGCGACCGCGGAACGCTAGTCGTCTCCGAACAGGTGCCGCACCGTTGATCGGTAGTTGGCCTGAACGTGCGCGAGTGCGTGCGCACGGGCCCGGTCCGGGTCGCCGGACGCGATGGACTCGTACAACTCGCGGTGTTCGGTCAGGAGTTGGGGCCACTCCTCGTTCTGCCGGGTGAGCCAGCGCAGTCGGCCGTCGACCGGTTCCATGACGGAGATCAGCAGGCTGTTGCCCGCCATGGCCAGGATCCGGTCGTGGAAGCGGGTGTTGATGTCGGTGATCGCCTCCGCGTCGTCGGCGTGCGTCGCGGTCGCCGCGCGGTCGAGCAGGTCGGCCAGCTCGGCCAGCGCCTCCGGGGTGGCGCGTGAGGCGGCGAGCCCGGCCGCGTAGACCTCCAACGCCTCGCGCAGTTCGAAGAGTTCGGCGACGTCGGTCGGCGTGAGGCGGCGTACGACGGTCCTGCGCGGCGTCTCGAAGAGCACGAAGCCCTCGGCGACCAGCGCGCGGATCGCCTCGCGGACCGGAACCCGGGAGACCCCGAACCGCTCGGCCAGCTCGCGCTCGACCAGACGGTCGCCGGGGCGTAGCCGCCCCGCGATGATCTCCCGCCGCAAGGTCCCCAGGACGCGCTCGCGCACCGCGCCCAGAGGTTCCCGTTCGGCGCCCAGTGACTCCCGCACCCCGCCCAGGGGCTCCCGTTCGGCGTCCAGCGGCTCGCGCACCGCGCCCAGGGGCTCCTGTTCGCCGCCCAGTGAGTCCCGCTCCGCGCTCACTGGATCCCGCCCCTCGCCCAGGGGTTCGATCTTCGTCATGGGCCCATCTTCGCCGACTCGGAGGGTGTTTTACGGAGCCGTAACGGCACGGACATCGGTCAGAACGGTTGACGGCGGGACCATGACGGCACTTTGGTATACCAAAGCGCTTCGCCAGGCCGCCCCCACACGCCCAGAGCAGTCCTCCGTCCCCTCGCCCCTGGAGGCCCCGTGTCCCTCGCCGACAGCGCCGAAGCCACCGGCGCGCCAGCGTTCGTCCCCGACCCCCGGCTCACCAACGAAGACCTCGCGCCCGCCGAGAAGCGCAACTGGAAGGTCTTCGACCTCTTCGCCATGTGGATGTCCGACGTCCACAACCTCGGCAACTACACGTTCGCGGCGGGCCTGTTGGTCCTCGGTATGAACGTCTGGCAGATCTTCACGTCGCTGCTCGTCGGCTTCGTGATCATCTATGCCGGCATGAACCTGATGGGCCGCGTCGGGCAGCGCACCGGCGTGCCCTTCCCGGTCGTCAGCCGTATCAGCTTCGGTGTCTGGGGCGCCAACATCTCCGCGCTGATCAGGGCCGTCATCGCCATCATGTGGTACGGCATCCAGACCTACCTGGCATCCGTCGCGGTCAACGTCATGCTGCTCGCGGCCTGGCCCGGCCTGGAGTCCTGGACCCACCACTCCTTCCTCGGCCTGGACGCGCTCGGCTGGACGTCCTTCCTCGCGCTGTGGCTGGTCCAGGCGCTCATCATCAGCCAGGGCATGGAGTCGGTCCGCAAGTTCCAGGACTTCTGCGGCCCCGCGATCTGGCTCGTGATGATCGCGCTGGCCATCTGGGTCCTCGCCAAGGCCGGCTGGAGCATCTCGCTCACCTCGACCCCGCACCCGGTCTCCGTCGGCGAGCAGTGGCGTCAGTGGTTCGGCGCGGTCGGGCTCATCCTCGCCACCTACGGCACCCTGATGCTCAACTTCTGCGACTTCTCGCGGTTCGCGCCCAGCTACAAGACGGTCAGGCGTGGCAACTTCTGGGGGCTCCCCATCAACTCCACGGCCTTCGTGATCGTGTCCGTCATCGTCACGGGCGGTTCAATCGAGGCCTTCGGCGAGGCCATCACCGACCCGGCGCTGCTCGTCGCCAAGGTCGGCAACACCTGGGTCCTGGTGCTCGGCGCCCTGACATTCGCGATCGCCACCATGGGCGTCAACATCGTCGCCAACTTCGTCTCCCCGGCGTACGACCTCGCCAACGTCTGGCCGCAGAAGATCACCTTCAAGGTCGGCGGCATGATCAGCACGGTCGCCGCCCTGGTCGTCACCCCCTGGAACCTCTTCTCCAACCCCACCGTCGTCAACTACTTCCTCGGCGGCCTCGGCGCCTTCCTGGGACCCCTGTTCGGCGTGATCATGCTCGACTACTACTGGGTCAAACGCGGCCGCGTCGACATCGAGCAGCTCTTCAACGCCCAGCCGGGCTCCCGCTACTACTACCGCAAGGGTGTCAATCCCAAGGCACTGTGGGCGTTCCTGCCCTCGGCGGCCGTGGCCGCGGTCCTCGCCCTGGTGAAGGACTTCAGCGACGTGGCCCCGTACTCCTGGTTCATCGGTACGGCACTGGCGGCCGGGCTGTACGCGGTGCTGTGCCGGGCGGAGCGCGCCGCCGCCGAGACCGTCGCTGTACCCGCTACCGCCGTCGTGGAGGGCTGAGCGTGCGGATCGTCGTCACCAACTGCAATACGACGCAGGAGATGACCGAGGAGATCGTACGAGGTGCCCGGGCCGCCGCAGGCCCGGGCACCACCGTGCTCGGACTCACCCCCGCCTGGGGGCCCGAGTCCGCGGAGGGCTGGCTCGACAGCTACCTCTCGGCGGCGGCCGTCCTCGACACCCTGCGGACGTACGAGGGGCCGTACGACGCCGTGGTCATGGCCGGCTTCGGGGAACACGGCCGCGAGGGCGCACGGGAGTTGGTCGACGTACCGGTCGTCGACATCACCGAGGCGGCGGCTCACCTCGCCTGCCTGCTCGGCCGTCGCTACGGCGTCGTCACCACCCTCGAACGCTCACGCGGCCAGATCGAGGACAGTCTGTACGCCGCCGGTGTCGCCCAGAACTGCGCCGCCGTCGTCGCCACGGGCCTCGGCGTCCTCGACCTCGGCGACGCCCAGCGCACGGAGGAGGCGTTCGTCGCGGCCGCCGCGCGTGCGGTGGAGGCCGGGGCCGAGGTACTGGTCCTGGGCTGCGCGGGGATGACCGGACTGCAACGGGCGGTGGGGGAGAAGCTGGGGCTGCCCGTGGTCGACGGGGTGGCGGCGGCGGTCAAGCTCGCGGAGTCGCTGGTGGGGTTGGGGCTGAGGACGAGTCGGGCGGGCGGCTATGCGCGACCGCTCGCCAAGCGGCGGGTGTGGGGGTCCCCGGGTGACGGGGACTCGCTTCCTTCGGGGTGAAACTCGACCGGCTGACCGGCTGACCGGCTGAGCGGCCGAGCGACCCAGCGGCCGAGCGACCCGGCGGTGGACGGCGGGGCGGCAACGGGCGGCGATCACGCACTCCCGAACGGAGCCCTTCACGATGCCTCCCACCCGTCGTCAGGCGGAGATGCCACCAGGGCAGGGTCGCCCGGCTCCTGCGCCGGGCGAACGGGTCCGGCAAGGCGCGCCGGACCGTACTCCGCGTCCAGCGGGCCAGCAGCCGCCTGAACTCGGCCCGCGCTCTCGTCGGCAATCGCACCAGCACGTCTTCCAACAAGTCGCGTGCGTGTCTGACGTCGTCGAAGGAGCAGCCGGGGCAGGAGCGGAGTGCGCACGCCGGATGCAAAGTGCGTCGGCCGGGCGGGCCGAGGAACACCCGGTACCGCCGGAAGGCCCGCTCGGTGGCACCCGGATAGACGTAGCTGTCGTCGCTCAGGCCCTCGACACGGTGGACGGCCAAGCTCGTGGCCGCGGACAGGCCGTGGATCCGGGCGGGAGGGGCGGGGTCCACACGCGGGGCAACCGCGGTTCGGCGCGCAGGGCGCGAGGCGGTCTACGCGGCATCGTCCTTTCAGTGGGAAGCCACGCACGCGGTCCCGCAGGCGATGGGGTAGCCGGTCAGGCAGGTGGTCATGACCGTCATCGTGCCGTCGTCGGCGGCCCCTTGGACACCAGGTGTTCTCAGTCGCCGACCGTCCGGCTCAGGTCGAGGTGTATTACGAGGACATTCCCGTCGGGTACTGGACGACCGTGAAATTCTCCGGCGCCCTGCCCGCGCGGCGGGTGAACGAGCTGCTCGACCGGGTGGAGCGGTTGCAGCAGGCCGTCAAGTTCGCCCGGGAGGAGGCCAACGGCGTGGCCGTCGACGACCAGCGGGTGGGAGACGCCGTGTTCGGCTACCTGTTCGGGTAGCCTCTGAAACTCCCCGGCCGCCACGCGACACGGCCGGGGTGCGCGAGGAGCGCAAGCTGAAGCTGAAGCTTGTCGTGAGGCGCGGCCAGGACTCAGAGCCGGCCGCGGTCAATCTCAGACTCTTGCTCCAGACTCAGTATTCGCCGCCGATCGCCGGATCGACCGGGCCCAGGTCCCGGTACGTCGAAATGCCGGTTCAAGTCCGGCCCGCGCAGCTCGATGCGTGGTGGTCCAAAGGCAGGACGCGGCGACATAACGACTGACCTGGGTCCTCAAGCGTGCCGGCGTGTGAAGTGGGTGGCATCACAGGGTCCGGGGGCCGGCTACGCCCTCGGACCCGCTCCGCGTTCGGCGACAATCAATCCGGGCTCGCCGCCGTTCGGCAACGGTGGCCCGTGCCCGCTCCTGTCCGGCAACGGTGGCCCGTGCCCGCTCCTGTCCGGCAACGGTGGCCCGTGCCCGCCCCCGATTGCGTTCATAAAGAACGCGGCTTTCCCGCGAAGTGTCACCTCGCGGAAATGTGTACGTTCCGTTGTCCCCGGCAACGCGATCTACCGTAGGAACCACACCAGCCCGGCCGACGTCGCCCGAAGGCATCCCGCCCGCCCTCGCCCGACAGGAGCCCCGTGCCACTCCCCACTGGCGCCGTACCGCCCTGGCTCGCCCACGCCCTGCGCGCGCAGCGCGGACCCGTGCCGTGGAACGCCGTCCTGCGGGGCGCCCTGGCCGCCGGGCCCCTGCTGCTCGCGGCGGTGGCGGCCGGGCGGACCTCCGTCGGAGTCGTCGCCGCGCTCGGTGCCATGCTCGCCGGGATCAACGACCGGCCGGGGAGCAGGCGGGCCGCCGTGCGCAGGCTGGGCGTGCCGGCGCTCGTGGGAGGCGGCGGGCTGCTCGTCGGGTCGTACGCCGGACAGCACACGGGGGCTGTCACGCTCACCCTGCTGCTCACCGGGCTCGGGCTGGTCGCCGGAGCCGTCAGTGCCGTCGGGCCCGTCGCCTCCGGGGCCGGGACGCAACTGCTCGTCGCCGCCGCGATCGGGGCGGGGATGCCGCTGCCGGAACCCGGTTGGCAGCGTGCGGTCTTCTTTCTCGGCGGGGCAGGATGGCTCCTCGCGCTGCGACTCGCACTGCCGACGACCGGCCCCACCGCCGGCGACTACCGGTTCGACGGTGAGCGGGACGCCGTCGGCGCCGTGTACGACGCGATCGGTGCGCTGCTCGAAGCGGCCGGCGGGCCGGACGCGAACAGCCGCCGGGTCGCGCTGACCGCCGCGCTCGACCACGCGCAGGACGCGCTCGCCGGGCCCCGGCTGCGGCGGTACGCCAGTTCCGCCGCCGAGCGCCGGCTGCACGCGCAGTACGCCGCCGCGCTGCCGCTCGCCGAGGCCGCGACCGCGCTCGCCTGGGCCGGCGAAACCGTGCCGGCGCGGGCCGCGGAGGGGCCCCGGCGGCTCGCCGCCGCCGTCCGCACCGGCGGCCAGACCGGGCCGCTGCCCGCCCCCGCCCTCCCGCACGACCGTCTTCTCTCGCGCGGTGGCACCCCCGTCGCCCCCGTGCTGCGCGCCCTCCACGACGCGCTGCTGCACGCCGCCGACGCCTTCGACCGGGGTGGCGCCGCCGACACCCTGCACACCCGGCGCCGTACCGCCGCCTCCCTCGTACACACCGCGCTGGGTTCAGCCGGGCGTGAGTACGGGCTGCGCGTCGCCCTCTGTTTCGGCGCCAGCGCGGCCGTGGCGCAGGCCCTGCACCACGCCCGCTGGTACGGCAACCACTCCCACTGGTACTGGCTCCCCGCGACCGCCGTGTTCCTCGTCAAGCCCGACCTAGGGCCGCTCGCTTCGCGCGTGCTGTGCCGGGCGGCGGGGACCGTGCTCGGCGCGGTCCTCTTCGCGGGGCTCGCGGCCCTGCTGCCCCGCCCGGAAGGGCTCATCGCGCTGGTGGCGGTCAGCGGTGCCCTCATCCCCGTCGCCACGCGGCACTTCGCCGCGCAGACCGCCGTCGTCACCGTGCTCGTCCTGGCCCTCGTGATGGTGGGAGGGGAGCCCCAGGCCTCCTGGAGCCGGATCGGGGAGACGCTGCTGGCCTGCGCGATCGTGCTGCTCGTCGGGCATCTGCCGGCGCTCGGGCAGCGCGGCGGGACCGTACGGGCGCGGCTGGTGCGCGCCGCGGAGGCGGCGGACGCCTACCTCGCGCATGTCCTGAGCGACGGCACCGCGGACGACCGGGCCGGCCGGTGGATCCTGCGGCGCGAGGCCTATCGCGCGCTTGCCGAGGCCCGTGCGGCGATCGACCTCGCCGCCGCCGAACTCCCCGCCCTGGCACGGCACGCCGAGGGTGCGGACGAGGTGGCGGCCACCCTCGAACGGCTCGTCGACACGACCACCGCGTGCGCCGTACAGCTCGACGACACCGGGCGGCTCACCCGCCACCACACCGAGCGGATCGCTGAACTCCTCGACGAACTGGCCGTCCGACGTGAGCGGACGGGACTGCCGGCCCCCAAGCTTCCCGTCGCCGTCTGACCGCCAGTGTCCCGCGCCGGAAATCCATGGGTAGATCCATGGCGCCGCCGAAGCCGCATATCGGCCGCCGACCACGTGTGTTGCCAGTTCGTGGCGCAGCCGACCTGCCTACGCATGTCCGGCGCGGGACACTAGGACCCCACCCGCACCCACACCGGCGCATGGTCCGACCCCGCCACCCCGCGCCGCTCGCCCGGGTCCGCGCCCACCGACGGCAGCCGGAGCTGCTGCTCGCCGGGCAGCCCCGTGCCCGCGGCGGTGACCCGGTGGACCAGGTGATGACTGACCAGGATGTGGTCGATCAGCTCGCGGCGCCCCGCGTTGACGCGGGAGTAGCGTTGGTCGGCCGGTATGAGCGGTGCCACGTCCCACAGGCGTGTGGCGTCGCCGGAGTCCGGATGGTCGTATCCGGGGGTGCCGATCTCGGAGCCGGGCGGGCCGAGCAGGATCTGGGTGGTCGCGGCCTGCACCTCGTCGTTGAGGTCGCCGAGGACCGCGACGTCGCGGGTGCGGCCCTCGCCGGCCAGCAGGTCGTCGGCCAGCGCGCGCAGCGCTGTCGCCTCGGCGGCCCGACGGTAGAGGGCGTACGCGCCGAAGCGGGCCCGCTCGCCCTCGTCGCGCGGCTGGAAGCGTCCTCGGGGGTACGACAGCAGCTTCGACTTCAGATGGCAGACGGCCACCCGCAGTGTCAGGGCCCGGGTGGAGATCTCCACCGCGAGGAAGCCGCGGCCCGCGTGCGATACGGCGGCGCCGCTGTCGTCCGCCTGCACGGGGCGCAGCGACTCGGGGAAGGCGTTGGTGTCGGCGAGCACCCGCGGCGCCACCCGGCTGAGGAAGCCGACCCTGATTCCCCGGTCGTCCGGATGCCCGGAGAGCGTGGCCTGCCACTCGCCGTCCAGCATTCCGGCCAGGTCCGCGAGCGCGTCCGGGTCCCCTACTTCCTGCACGCCCAGCAGCGTCGGGTCGAGTTCCGTGATGACGGCGGCCAGGGCGGCGAGCTTCGTCTCGTACGCGGCCTTGTCCTTCGGTCCGAAGGGGCTGCCGGGCCGGTACAGGTTCTCCAGGTTCCAGGTGGCGAGGAGCATGCCGACTCCTTCCAGGAGGCGCACCCATGCGCACCGTTGCGCACCGGGGTGGACCGTGCTGACGCCAGGGTGCCCGCGCCTGAGCGGCGGCGACAGGGCTGGGACGGGATGCGCGGTTCATGTCCTGCGCCGGCACCATGCCGTCGTACCGTGAGGTGATGACTCGGTCTCGTGGCAAACCGGCTCCAGCCGACCTCATCATCACCGGATGCACCGCGCTCGTGCACGACGATCATGAGGGGATCGGGTTCGTCGAGGACGCCTCGATCGTCGTACGAGAAGGGGTCATCGAGAGCCTCGGCGAAGACGTGGGTGGCCTGGACGCCGTCGAGCGCGTCGACGCCCGCGGTCAGCTGGCGATGCCCGGACTGATCAACTGTCACACCCACTCGCCGATGGTCGCTCTGCGCGGTATCGCCGAGGACCTGCCGGCGGTGGAGTGGTTCAACGACTTCATCTGGCCCATCGAGTCCAACCTCACTGAGCGGGATGTGGAGTTGGGTGCGCGGCTCGCCTGCGCCGAGATGATCCGTGGCGGAGTCACCTGCTTCGCCGATCACTATTTCTCGATGGACACGGTGGCCGCCGTGACGGCTCAGAGCGGGCTGCGCGCGCACCTGGGGGAGGCCTTCTTCTCCTCGCAGGGCGCCGAAGGGCGGGAAAAGTCACTGGAGTTCGCGCTGCGGCACCGGGGCGGCGCCGACGGCCGCATCACCACCGCCCTCGCCCCGCACGCGCCCTACACCGTGGACGACGCCGACCTGGCCGCGACCGCCGAACTCGCCCGCGAGCACGGACTTCCCGTGCATCTCCACGCCTCCGAGAACCGTGAGCAGACCGACAACAGCCTGACCCGCCACGGCCGCACGCCGATCGAGATCCTGGAGCGGACCGGGCTGCTCCACCACGACGTGCTCATCGCGCACGGCACCGGCATCGTCGAACGCGACCTGCCCGTGCTGGAGAACGCGAGCGGCCGGATCGCCGTCGCGACCGCGCCTCGCGGATACCTGAAGTTCGCCTGGGACCCGACACCCGTGCGGGCGCTGCGCGAGATCGGCATCCCGGTCGGGCTCGCCACGGACGGGGCCGCGTCGAACAACTCCCTGGACGTGTGGGAGTCGATGGCGCTCACCTCGCTCGTGCAGAAGTCGGCCGAGGGTGATCCACGTTGGCTGACGTCCCGCCAAGCCCTGCATCACGCGACCCTCCAGAGCGCGCGGGCCGTCGGGCTGGGGGAGCGGATCGGCAGTCTCGCGCCGGGGCGGCGGGCCGACATCGTCCTGGTCGACCTCACCGGCCCGCACACCCAGCCGGTGCACGATCTCGCGGTCACCCTCGTGCACAGCGCCCGCTCCAGTGACGTACGCACGACGATCGTCGACGGTCGCGTGCTGATGCGCGACCGGCGACTGCTCACGCTGGATCTGTCGTCCACGGTGAAGGAGTTGGGGGAGCGGCTGCCCGCCCTCGTCGATCGGAATCACGGTCGGCGCATCCAGCGGTACGACACCTGATCCGCCGATCTCTGACCCGCCGAGAAGGAATCTCGGCGATATGCCGATGAGTTTCGCTTCTCCCGCCGGTCCACCACAGAGTAGGCACCGTTGCGTAGGAGGAGCACATGACGCTTCCGCAGATCGTCTCGCGCGAGGAGTGGCGCGCCGCGCGCGAGGAACTGCTGGTCAGAGAGAAGGCCGCCACGCGCGCGCGGGACGCGCTGAACGCCGAGCGGCGCGGGCTGCCGATGGTCGAGATCGAAGAGGAGTACGTGTTCGAGGGCGGCGACGGGAAAGCGACGCTGCTCGACCTCTTCCGGGGCCGCAACCAACTCGTCGTCTACCACTTCATGTTCGCGCCCGAGTGGGACGCGGGCTGCCGCAGCTGCTCGGCGTTCCTCGACCAGATCGGGTACCTCGCCCATCTGCGGGCGCGCGGCACGGAGTTCGCCGCCGTGTCCCGCGCGCCGTACACGAGGATCCTGCCCTTCAAGGCCCGGATGGGCTGGACGGTGCCCTGGTACTCGTCGTACGGAAATGACTTCAACCATGACTTCGAGGTGACCCTCGACGGCGAGGGCGGGACCGTCGAGCGTCCTGGGGTGAGCTGCTTCCTGCGGGACCGCGAGCGGGTCTTCCACACCTATTCGACGTATGAGCGCGGACTCGACGGGCTCGGTTCGACCACCACCTTCCTCGACCTCACCGCCCTGGGACGGCAGGAGGAATGGGAGGAGCCCAAGGGGCGGGCGTCGGCTCTGGGGGCACCAGCGGGCAGCGAGCGGATCCGGTACCACGACGAATACGAGGACTGACACGAATACGAGGACTGACACGGCGGGTACGCGGACCGGCACAGCGGGTAAGCGGAACTGAGAGTTCCGTCACGATGAACCGGTGAACAAGTGTCGGCTACGTCTCAGTACGGTCACTTGGCGAGGCGATTACCCCATGGTGAGCGTTTAACTCTTACCAGAGCAGCGCTACATGGAGGTGCAGGGTGAACGGGCGAACAGTGCTGGAGCGCTTCCCCGCCGGTGGGCCACGAGGTTCGTGGCCCGCGGAGGAGTTCGCGCAGTTGCGCCGCCTGGAGGGTCAGGCCGCGGAGGTCGTCATGGATCTGGCCACGGACGCGTTCCTGGTGGTCGTGAGAGGTGCGGACGGCGTCGAGTGAGGGCACTCGCTCCTGAGCCGTTGAGCCGAGTGAGCGCACTCGGCTCTGGGCCGGGCAAGGCCACCCGCCGCCGAAGCGGGCGCCTGTGAGGTCACCCCGCCTTCGGCGCCGGCACCTTGCCGGTGAACTGTTCCGCCTGCAGCGCGTAGAGCTCCGCGTAGACGCCGCCGGTGGCCAGGAGCTCGTCCGGGCTCCCGGACTCCACCAGACGGCCCTGGTCGAGAACGTGGACGAGATCGGCGTGGCGCACGGACGCCAGCCGGTGCGTGATGAGGATGACCGTCTGTCCGGAGCCCGCGAGGGCCCTGATCTTCTCGAAGACCTCCAGCTCGGCCCGGGCGTCGAGCGCCGCCGTCGGCTCGTCCACGATCAGGATGGCGCCGCGCCGGTACGCCGCCCGCGCGATGCCGAGGCGCTGCCACTGCCCGCCCGACAGTTCGTGCCCGCCGCTGAAGCCGCGGGCCAGCAGCGTGTCGAGACCTCGGGGGAGATCGGCGACCACGTGCTGGGCCCCGGCCTCGGCGACCGACGCGGCGAGGCGCTCGTCCGTCAGCGGTGCCGAGGCGCGGCCGACCGCGATGTTGACGCGGGCCGTGAAGGGCCATCGTTTGAAGTCCTGGGCCACCATCGCGATGCGCTCGGCGAGCTGATGGCGGTCCGCGCTCGCCGCGTCGACCTCGTCCCACAGGATCCGGCCGCTCTGGGGCGCGTACAGCCCGGCGAGCAGTTTCACCAGGGTCGTCTTGCCCGAGCCGTTCTCACCGACGAGGGCCACGATCTTGCCGAGCGGCACGCGGAGGGTGACGTCCGCGAGCGCGGGCCGGGTCGCGGCGCCCGGATAGGTGAACGTGACGTTCTCGAAGCGGATTTCGCTCGGGTCCTCGGGGAGCGGATCGCCGCCCACCGGGATCGCGCGCTCGGCCGCCTCCACGTAAAGGCGTTGCAGATCGCCCACGAACAGGGCTTCCTCGTGCAGCGAGTTGACTTCAAGGACGAGGGTGTCGAGGCTCGCGGAGCCGGTGCGGATCGCGATCACGGCCGTACCGGCGACGGAGAGCGCCATCGCACCGGCGAGCAGTAGTC
The DNA here is from genome assembly GCF_040651675.1 of Streptomyces sp. NPDC048415. Taxonomy (NCBI): domain Bacteria; kingdom Bacillati; phylum Actinomycetota; class Actinomycetes; order Kitasatosporales; family Streptomycetaceae; genus Streptomyces; species Streptomyces sp. NPDC048415. The sequence goes on from NZ_JBEZKJ010000046.1 coordinate 18,607, forward strand.
CGCCGAGCGTCGCGTACGTCGCCACGGTGGCCAGGCCCGTCCAGGTGGCGGCGATCAGCCCAGTGCGGGCGGAGAGCCGGGCGAGCCGCGCCTGCTCCGCCTCGGCGGCCTGCGACATCGCGCGGAAATGGCGCAGCAGGAACGGTCCCACGCCGTGCACGCGGATCTCCGGGGCCGCCCCGGGCTCCGTGAGCAGACTGCTGATCAGATGCCCGGCCCGGGCGTGCTGCACCCAGGTGTGGAACGACTCGTAGCGGCGCCGGGCGATGGTCAGGGCGCTCCAGGCGCTCGGCAGCGTCATCGTGACGAGCAGCGGCAGCAGCGAGGGATGCAGCACCGTCAGCACGCCCGCCGCCGCGCACAGCGAGATCATCGCGTTCACCACCCGGGTGGCGATGGTGATCATGCGCCGGGCGGACTGGGCGCCGTACTGCGCGGTGTCCAGCAGTTTGTGGAAGGCGTCGTCCTCGATGGCCGCCAGCTCCACTGCCGCCGCCCGCTCCAGATACAGCTCGGTCGCGACCCTCTCCACCTTCGGCTCCAGGCGCCCGGTGGCATACGTCGACGCGGCCCGCAGCAGCGCGCCGAGCAGCATCACGGCGGCGACCGTGACCAGGGCCGGGAGAGCGCCGCGCAGCCGGTCCTCGACCGGGCCGCCCGTCATCAGCCGCCCGAGCGCGCTGTTCACCGCGAACAGATTGACCGCCTGGGCTCCGCCTCGGGCCACCTCGGCGACCAGGACGACACGGGCGGCGCGCGGGTCCGCCTTCCAGGCGAGGCGGAAGCTGGACGCGAGCAGGGAGGGCAGCCGCGTGACCATCGCGCGGAAGTTCAACTCGAGGAACGCGTCGGCGTGTTGGGACCAGCCCATGTCGTAACGGAGCGGGCCGCCGAAGAGCAGGTGTTCCGACTCGGACGGCGCGGGCTTGTCCTCGCGATGCTTCTTTTTCGCCGATTTCCTCACCGTTCTCCTCCCCCGGGAGTGGACGAACGGTGCATTTCCCAGAAACGCGGCGCTCCACGCACGGCGGTAGCGGAGTCTCACGGTGACCGGCGTACTTTCGGACACCCCGGCGGGTCCGGCCGGAGGCCTACGCGCTGATCGGACGCGACCAAACGGGTGTCGTCCCCGTCACCCGGCACACCGCCAGGTAGAGGGGAATCGGCGGGGTGTACGGAACGGCGCCGTCCGGCTTGTGGATGAGCCCGGGCGCGTGGGGCGCGTCCGGTACGACCGCCCCCGTGACGTAGCGCGCGGGCGCCGGCCACTCCAGCGCGACATCGGAGTCGGAGGGCACGATCCACCACCAGTGCGCCCCGTCGGCATAGACACAGCCCACGCGGGGCAGCCGCGACAGCAGCAGCGGGCCGAACCGGGCCGGCACCGACACCGCGTCGCAGCCCAGCGGTACGGTCATGTCCTCGGGCACGAGGAGACGCCTCGGCGCCGCCGGCATCCGCTGTCCGCGCTTCAGGCGGACCAGCGTGTCCAGGCTCAGGACCCGCGCTCCGGGCCCCGGCGCTGACGTACCCCTCACGGCCTCCCCCTGTCTCGGCTCCGCTCGATCGGGGGGATCCCCGCCGTAATCCCCGTTCCCCAGAACGCTTCCGTCCCGGCGCCCCGGCCGTCGGCCGGGGGTTTCTTCGCGCTCCAGCCCAGGTCCGACCGGGCTTCGATGTCCGGGTAGGCCCGGCCCGCTGTGTGCTCCAACTCCGCCCAGACCAGCAGGCCGGGCCCGGTGTCCTGGGCCCCCCAGGCCCTGGACACGGCCGCGACGAGAAGCAATCCCCTCCCGTGCTCCTCCTCGGGCCGCTGCGGGGAGGGATGCGGCTCACCCGGAGCGCATCCCTCGTCACGTACGGCTATCCGCACCAGGTCGTCGCCGTCGTGCAGCTCGCAGACAACGCGCTCGCCGGCGGCGTGCACGATCGCGTTGGTGACCAGCTCGGAGACGACGAGGGTCGCCGTCTCGCAGGTGTCCTCGCACACCGACCAGCGGGACAGCCGGGCGCGTGTGAGGCGTCTTGCCTGAGCGACGGAGCCAGGATGTGCGGCCAGCTCGAAGAAGAACCGGCGCTCGGCGGCCGCGTGGGGGCGGTGCCCTGCGGCGGCACGGAGACCGAACCGGTCTTCGGCGGCGTCTGTTCCTAACGGCGCGGACGGAGTCACGGTTGCCACTATCGCCCCGGCGTGAACACTTGGCAAGTGTCACTCTGAAAAATGCAGAGTGCTGTGTGACGCGGTCGGGGCGCGTGGCACACTGCTCGCAACAGCACGCCGAGCGGCGCCAGTTGGGATCGTCGAAAGAGACCCCTCATGGCGCCGCCCGGGCTGCCAGGACTCGGTGGACAGGCTGTCAGGACTCAGTGGAGGTGGGACGTGAGCGAACCGCGGTCCGCGCCGACGGTCGGCCAGGTCGTTCTCGGCCGGCGCCTGCTGGACCTGCGGGAACAGGCAGGTCTCAAGCGTGAGGAGGCCGCGCGCATCTTGCGCGTCGCGCCCGCCACGGTCCGCCGTATGGAGATGGCCGAGGTCTCTCTCAAAATTCCGTACCTCCAACTCCTGCTGAAGTCCTACGGCGTCGGCGACGAGGAGGCCGAGGCCTTCGTCCAACTCGCCGAGGAGGCCAACAAACCCGGCTGGTGGCAGCGGTTCCACGACATCCTGCCGGACTGGTTCTCGATGCACGTCAGCCTGGAGGGTGCCGCCGCCCTGGTCCGCTCGTACGAGCCCCACTTCGTGCCCGGACTCCTGCAGACGGAGGACTACGCGCGTGGCGTCCTGAAGGCGGGCGCCATCGGCCAGACCAGGCCCGAGGACATCGAGCGCCATGTGGCGCTGCGTATGCAACGCCAGGATCTGCTCACTCGTGAGGGAGCACCCCGGATCTGGGCCGTGATGGACGAGACGGCCCTGCGCCGCCCCATCGGCGGCCCCGAGGTGATGCGCGCCCAGATCGACAAGCTGCTCCAGGTGACGAAGCTGGCTCATGTCACGCTCCAGGTGATCCCGTTCTCCTCGGGGCCGCACCCCGGTACGTACGGGCCCTTCGTGCTGTTCCGCTTTGCCATGCCGGAACTCCCGGACATGGTCTACAGCGAGTACCTGACCGGCGCCGTCTACCTGGACGCGCGCTCGGAGGTGGCGACCCACCTCGAGGTCATGGACCGCATGGCGGCTCAGGCCGCTACTGCACATCGCACGAAGGAGATCCTCCGGGATCTCCGCAAGGAGCTGTGAATGGAACGCATCACGCCGGAACGCGTCAATCCGCGGATAGGCGACGTGCGCATCTACAACGGAATGCCCGCCCGTGAACTGGGCAGCGAGGGCTGGCACAAGCCGTGGAGCGGCGGCAACGGCGGCAACTGCCTGGAGGCGATGAAGCTCGCCGACGGCCGCATCGCGGTCCGCCAGTCGGCCGACCCGGACGGCCCCGCGCTGATTTACACGCCCGGTGAGATGACCGCGTTCATCCAGGGCGCGAAGGCGGGGGAGGCGGACTTCCTTCTCTCCTGACGCATCCTTTTATTTTCTCAACCCTACTGATTCTGACGTTGAGTTGACTGCTCATCGCGGCACGGATGCGGGCTTGCGGAGGCTACCGCCGTTCGGCGCCGAAGCGCCTCGGCGCCGAAGGTGTCGTCCTTCTCCGGGGCCGCAAGGGGCGGGCCAGGTCTGATGCGGGCACCCGGCATTGGCGGCCTGGCCCCGGCGCCGGACAGGGGCGCCTCACCCGGCTACGGCGCGGGTCAGCCCGGTGGCAGCGCCCCGCACAGCGCGTCCAGTGCCGCCCCGTAGGCATGCTCCGCGGGTGTCGCGTAGCCCACCACCAGCCCGTCCGGTGCGGACATCGCCGCCTCCGGGTGCCGGAACTCGCCGAGCCCGTCGAGCGCCACGCCCTGCCAGACCGCCGCCTTGACGGTCGACCGCTCCGTCCCGGGCGGCAACCGCAGCACTGCGTGCAACCCGGCCGCGATCCCGGTGACCTCGATGTGCGGCGCCTGCGCGGCGAGCGCGGCGACGAGCCGGTCACGCCGACCCCGGTACCGCTGCCGCATACGCCGCACGTGGCGGTCGTACGACCCGGAGACGATGAAGTCCGCCAGCGTCAGCTGGTCCAACACGCTCGCCCACGCCTCCCGTTCGCCCTTGACGGCGAGTACGGCGTCGACGTACCGCTCCGGAAGGACCATCCAGCCCAGCCGCAGCGCGGGCGACAGGCTCTTGCTGACCGAGCCGATGTGGATGACCCGCTCCGGATCCAGACCTTGCAGGGCGCCCACGGGCCTGCGGTCGTAGCGGAACTCCCCGTCGTAGTCGTCCTCCAGAATCACCCCTCCACGCGCGCGTGCCCAGTCGATCACCGCGGCACGCCGCGCGGGATGCAGCGGACCACCGGTCGGGAACTGGTGTGCGGGCGTGAGCAGTACGGCCCGTTCCCGCCCCAAGCCGCCCACCTGGGCACCGTCTTCGTCCAGCGGCAACGGCACGGTCCGTACGGACGCGGCGGCCAGCAGCTCGCGGTGGAAGCCGAGACCGTACGACTCGACGGCCAGCGAGCCGCGCAGGACATGCGGGAACAGCAGCCGCAGGGCATGCGAGAAGCCGGAGCAGATGACGATCCGCCCGGGCGAGGCGCGTACCCCACGCGCGCGTGCCAGGTACTCGGCGAGCGCCTCGCGCAGTTCCACCCGCCCCGCCGGATCACCGGGCCCGAAGGCCTCGTTGGGCGCCTGCTGGAGCGCCCGGCGATACGACGCGAGCCAGGCGGCGCGCGGGAACGACGACGCGTCCGGCGTGCCCTGCCGCAGGTCGTGCCGGGGTCCACGCGCGCGTGGAGGTTCTTTTCGGGGTACGCGCGCGGCGCCCGGCGGTGCGGCGCTCTCCTCCTGCCTCAAGGGCGTGGGCGGTAGCCCCACGGCGACCCGGGTGCCCGAGCCCTGCCGTGCGGTCAGCCAGCCCTCGGCGGCGAGCTCGGCGTACGCGTCGGCGACCGTGTTGCGCGCGACCCCGAGGTCGGCGGCGAGCGAGCGGTACGGCGGCAGCCGGGTGCCCGGAGCGAGCCTGCCGCCGCGCACGGCCTCACGCAGCGCCCGGATCAGCGCGGCCCGCCGACCGCCGGCCCCCGACAGCTCCAGGTGCAGATCGGCGCCGATCCGCTCCGCAGAATTGACCCATGATTCCGCCATGAAACTGCACCCTACAGCCGGTCTTTGAGGCCCGTAGATTCATGGTCATGACGACGAACACGCCGCACACGACGACCGCCACCCCCGCCGCGGAAGGCAAGGACATGGCCTTGGCCGAAAACCGGCGCCTCGACTTCGGCAAGTCCGCCCCGAAGGTCTTCCGTGCCCTCATCGGCTTCGACGCGGCGGCCCGCGAGGGCCTCGACCCGGCCCTCGTCGAACTGATCCAGATCCGTGCCTCGCACCTCAACCACTGCGCGTACTGCCTCCACATGCACACCAATGACGCCCGCAAGGCCGGCGAGAGCGAGGACCGGCTGCACATGGTCGCGGTGTGGCGCGAGGCCCGTCACTTCTTCACGCCGAGGGAGCAGGCGGCCCTCGCCCTCACCGAGGCCGTCACGCGCGTCGCCGACGCGGGCGTGCCCGACGGCGTCTACGCGGAGGCCGCCGCCCACTTCGACGAGCGGGAGCTCGCCCACGTCCTGGCCCTGATCCTCACCATCAACACCTGGAACCGGGTCGCCCTGTCGACCGCCAAGGTGGCGGGCACGGACGAGCGCCGCTGACCACCGGCTACACCGTCATGGGGCGGTCGTACGGCCCTATCGGCGCCGACAGCCGAGACGCCCCGGTGAGCGCGTGGTCCACCGCGGCGGCCACCGAGCGGCCCTCGGCGATGGCCCAGACGATGAGGGACTGGCCGCGGGCCGCGTCCCCGGCCGCGTACACCCCAGGGACGTTGGTCGCGAAGTCCGCGTCGCGGGCGATCGTGCCGCGCGGTTCGAGGGCGAGGCCGAGCTGGTCGATCAGCCCGTCGTGGCGGTCGGGGCCGGAGAAGCCGAGGGCGAGCAGGACCAGGTCGGCGGGCAGCGTCCGGCCGGAGCCGGGGACCGGGCGGCGCCGTTCGTCCACCTCGACGAGGTGCAGCGCGCGCACATGCCCGTCGGCGTCCCCGGTGAAGCGGAGCGTGGACGCCGCGAAGAGCCGGGCGTCCGCGTCCGCAGCGGGCGCCGTCTCCAGCACGCCGGCCTCCTCGTGCGCGGCGGACAGCCGGTAGATCTTCGGGTACGTCGGCCACGGCTCGACATCCTCGTCGCGGTCGGCCTCCGGCTGCGGATAGATGTCGAGCTGGGTCACGGAGGCGGCGCCCTCGCGCACGGCCGTCCCCAGGCAGTCGGCGCCGGTGTCGCCACCACCGACGATCACCACGTGCTTGCCGGCCGCGGACAACGGCGAGGCATCCAGATCTCCCTCGCACACCCGGTCGGCCAGTGGCAGGTACTCCATCGCCTGATGGATGCCGGTCAACTCCCGGCCGGGCACGTCCAGTTCACGCCAGGCCGTGGCGCCCACGGCGAGGATCACCGCGTCATAGCGTCCCCTGAGATCGGTGGCGCTCACGTCCGTGCCGATCGCCGTCGAGGTACGGAACTTGGTCCCCTCCGCCCGCATCTGGTCGAGCCGCCGGTCCAGGTGCCGCTTCTCCATCTTGAACGCGGGGATCCCGTACCGCAGCAGCCCACCGATGCGGTCGGCCCGCTCGTACACGGCGACGGTGTGCCCGGCCCGCGTCAACTGCTGGGCCGCGGCCAGCCCCGTGGGCCCCGACCCGACGATCGCGACGGTCCGTCCGGAGAGCCGGTCCGGTGGGCGCGGCGGTGTGAGGCCGTCCTCCCAGGCGCGGTCGGCGATCGCGACCTCGACGTTCTTGATGGTGACCGCCGGCTGGTTGATCGCCAGCACGCAGCCCGCCTCGCACGGGGCGGGACAGAGCCGCCCGGTGAACTCGGGGAAGTTGTTCGTGGCGTGCAGCCGGTCGCTCGCCGCCCGCCAGTCGTCGCGCGAGACGAGGTCGTTCCACTCGGGGATCAGATTTCCCAGCGGACAGGCGTCGTGGCAGAACGGGATTCCGCAGTCCATGCAGCGGTCGGCCTGCTTGCTGATGATCGGCAGCAGCGCTCCGGGGACGTACACCTCGTTCCAGTCCCGCACCCGTTCCTGAACGGGCCGGCGCGGATACTCCTCGCGCGGTGTCGTCATGAATCCCTTGGGATCGGCCATGGCCGTCTCCCTCGCGTGCGCGTACCGGTACGGGGCCGCGGGGCCGTCGGACGTCATCGGCCCACGGCCTGCGAACGGCACTCCTTTCCCGCCACGATACGTCGCCCCCCTCACCCGCGCCGCTCAGCTGAGCACAGGCGCGCAGGTCAGGTGAGGGCCAGCGTGTACGACACGGCCGCGGCGGCCGCCGCGACCGCGCGGACGTGGTTCCACTTCGTCCACTCGCGCACATACGAAACCCAGCACACGGCGGCCTCCGGCGTACCGGGGTCCATCTTCATCAGCGCGTCATTGCGCGGAACGTTCGCGACGACCGTCACCCCGAACGACCCGAACAGGTACAGCGCGCTGCCCAGCAGCAGCTCCACCGCCCCGTCGTCCGGCAACAGGACGAACGTCACCACGGCGAGCACCGCGCACACTCCCGCCGACCCGAGAAACACCAGCATGAACGGCGGACGCATCGCGGACACATTGATCGCGTTCATCGTCGCGACCCCCTGCGCCGGCGGCAGCTGGGCGATCCCTCTCATCACGAACGTCGAGAAGGCGCAGAACACCCCGGCCATCACCCCACAGCCGAGCACCCCCAACACCGTCAGCACGAAATATGGCCCATCGATCATGTCCACTCCCGCCTCAACCCCCCGGAGTCAAAAGATCCTGCACGCCACCAACCGTCACCACAAGTGAAATCCGGTACGGGGACAGTGACCATGGCCGAGCCGCGCGGAGGCATACGCGAACCTCCAGTGCCCCCCGTCGGCCGGCACGGGCCTTGGGCCGCGCGCCTCCCGGTTTCGCGGTCACGCCTCTGCCGTGAGCTCCTCGCGCCACTCCCAGAGCCTGGTCTCCACCGCTGCCGCGATCCGGCGCCGCGCCTCGTGCCGCGGCACACCGCTCATCAGCAACTGGTCGTACGGCGTCTCCGTGTGCCGTACGGAGGCACGGACCGCCGCGGTCACCGCCGCCTCGGACAGCGCACGGCCCGCAGCGCTACGCCCGACCCGCCCGCTGCCGCGCACCGAGGCATGCGCGGCGATCGCCCGTGCCCGCTCGGCCGGACAGCGCGGAAACAGTCGGCGTATCTCCCCCGCGAACGCGTCGGTGAACCGCAGATCCTCCGCCTCCCGGCGCCGCGTGTCCCGCACGCGGCGGCGTCGCCGCGCCTCCGCGTCCGCCAGGCACCGCTCCTCGGCCCGGACCAGCGCCGCCTCCTCGACGAGGACGCCCTGCCGCTCGTACCGGCTGTGCCGCCGGTTGAACCGCACCACCACCGCCGACAGCGCGCCGCCCTCCCGCGACCTCCGCGTCAGCGCGGTGTCCCCCCGCGGCAGGAACACCAGATGCCCCAGATCCGCGCAGTCCAGACACCGGGGCGCCCCCTCCTCCAGCACGAGCAGCGGGAGCGGTCCGGTCCGGCACTCGCCACAGTGCCGCTTCTTGAGCGGCTGAATGACGAGAAGCCCGGTCCGGTACGGGGGAGTCGCGATCGGCGCCATATGCGGTTCATTCCCCTTTCGCCCCGGGATCTACGTCGCCGGGCAGCTCGGCGACCGGGGGCGAGCCCGGTGGAACGCCTCCTGATCGCGGCATCATGGGCTCTGTGCGACTCGAAGCGATCACCTGGGAACGGCTCGGCGACCTCCTCGCCGAGCGCCTGCTCGACCTGAAACCGGGGGACGGCAGTCCCTGGCCGCGCATCGCCTTCGACGGAGCCCCGGCGGCCCGCCCCGGCGACCTGGCGCACCGCGTTGGCGAGGCGCTGCGCATCCGCGGCCGGTCCTCGCTCGTCGTCGGCACGGAGGGCTTCCTGCGCCCCGCGTCGCTCCGCCTCGAGTACGGGCGTCAGGACGTCGAGGCGTACTACGACGGCTGGTTCGACACCGGCGCGCTCTGGCGCGAGGTCTTCGGCCCCCTCGAACCGGGCGGCGACGGCCGTGTGCTGCCCGACCTCCTGGACCCGACCACCGACCGAGCCACCCGCAGCCCCTATGTCCAACTCCCGCCCGGCGCCTTCCTGCTGCTGCACGGACCCCTCCTCCTTCGCCACTGGTTCCCCTTCGACCACAGCGTCCATGTGCTCCTCTCGCCGGGCGCCCTGCGCCGCCGCACCCCCGAGGCCGAGCACTGGACCCTCCCCGCGTTCGCGCGCTACGAGACCGAGGTGGACCCGGGCGCCACGGCCGACGTCCTGGTGCGTGCCGACGATCCGCGCCATCCGGCCTGGAACGGTTGATCGAACAACCGGCCCTCCATGTCTTTTATATGCACATGCATGCAGTTAGCCTGTGTCCATGACGACCTCCGCCGACCACTCGGCCTCATTCGACGATTCAGTCCGTACCCTCCTCGACGGCAAGAACTTCGCCAGCGTCGCCACTCTCGGCCCCGGCGGCGCTCCCCAGAACTCGGTGGTCTGGATCAAACGCGAGGGTGACACCGTCCTCTTCTCCTCGACCGCCGGACGCCAGAAGGTACGCAACCTCCAACGGGACCCCCGCATCAGCCTCTCGATCTTCGACCTCGCCAACCCCTACGCCTCGGTCGAGATCCGCGGCACCGCCGAGATCCTTCCCGACGACGCCAAACGCCTCCCGTACGAGCTGTCGCACAAGTACCTCGGCATCGACCCCCCGGCGGAGAAGGGCGACGAGGTCCGCGTGATCATCCGCGTCGTTCCGCAGAAGATCGTCGGATTCTCCGTCTGACCGTGCGGCGCGGCGCACAGGCCTTGGTCATCGCGGACTTCCGGGTGCGTATCCGCACGGGCGCGGCGAGAATGAAGGGCGCCGGGACTAGCGGTGTGATCCGCGCCGCGCCGGCCGTCCGGCACCGGGAGGTACTTCATGACCACCGCCGGAGAAATCATGCACCGTGGTGCCCAGTGGATCCCCGCCCACGAGACCCTGGACCGCGCCGCCCAGCTGATGCGTGAGCTCAACGTGGGCGCCCTGCCCATCAGCGATCAGAACGAACGGCTCTGCGGCATCCTCACCGACCGCGACATCGTCATCGGCTGTGTGGCCATGGGCCACGACCCGGCACGGGTCACCGCGGGTGAGATGGCCCAGGGCACACCGCGCTGGATCGACTCGGGCGCCGATGTCGGCGACGTGCTCCAGGAGATGCAGGGGCACCAGATCCGCCGGCTTCCGGTGATCGAGAACAAGCGGCTGGTCGGCATGATCAGCGAAGCCGACCTCGCCCAGCACCTGACGGACGAACAGCTCGCCGGCTGGGTCGAGAGCGTCTACGCGAGGACCACGACGAGCTGACCTCGCCGACCCCTCCGCCCTGTTGACGTCCCCACTCCCGCTCGCCAGTCGTTGCCTCGCCAGTCGTTCCCGAACACGCACTCTCGGCCGGCCGGCCGTGCCGGGCGAGGGTGCCTCAGAGCCAGCCGTTGCGCCTGAACCCCCGGTACAGGACGAGGCAGGCGACGGATATCACGCCTATGACGATGGGGTAGCCGAACCTCCAGTGCAGTTCCGGCATGTTGTCGAAGTTCATGCCGTAGACCCCGCAGACCATCGTCGGTACGGCGATCACCGCCGCCCATGCGGTGATCTTGCGCATGTCCTCGTTCTGCGACACCGTCACCTGCGCGAGGTGCGCCTGCAGGATCGAGTTGAGCAGTTCGTCGAAGGCGGCGATCTGCTCGGTGACCCGCAGCAAATGGTCGGAGACGTCCCGGAAGTAGGCCTGTATCTCCGGGTCGACCACACGTATGGGCCGGGTCGAGAGATCCTGGACCGGGCGGGCGAGCGGGACCACGGCCCGCTTCAGCTCGAGGAGTTCACGCTTGAGCTGGTAGATGCGGCCGGCGTCGGCGCGTGCGCCGTTCTCGGCGAACACATCGGCCTCGACCTGGTCGATGTCCGCCTGCATCGAGTCCGTGACATTCACATAGTCGTCGACCACGTGGTCCGCGATCGCGTGCAGAACCGCGGCCGGCCCCTTGGAGAGCTGTTGCTTGTCGGCCTCCAACTCCTCGCGCAGCGGGCCCAAAGACCCGTGCCGTCCGTGCCGCACGGTGATGACGAAGTCGGGCCCGACGAAGACCATGATCTCGCCGGTGTCCACCACTTCGCTGGTCGCCGTCAGTTCCTTGTGCTCCACGTAGCAGACCGTTTTGAACACCGCGAACAGCGTGTCGCCGTACCGCTCCAGCTTCGGACGCTGATGGGCCTCCACCGCGTCCTCGACGGCCAGGGGGTGCAGGTCGAAGAGGTCGGCGATACCGGCGAACTCGCGGTCCGTCGGCTCGTGCAGTCCGAGCCACACGAACCCCTCCTCGCGCTTGCGGATCCGCTCCACGGTGTCGACCAGGTCGCGGCCTTCCGGGATCCGGGCGCCGTCCTGATACGCCACGCAGTTCACCACCGCGGAGCCCAGCGGAGACCGGGCGGGGTGACTCAGGTCGACACGGGCGCGCCGCCGCGTCAGCCGCGCCACCTTGCGGAGGCCGCCGACCGCGCCGAGGGCCGTGACCTTCCGCAGATTCCCTGCCATGGACATCTGGATCTCCTCGCGTGGATCTCCTTGCGCCGCACTTTGCGCCTTGGCACGCCAGTCTGCCAGGCCTGATCGACTGCCGGAAAAGCCTGTGGGAACGGAATATTCCGTTCCGGTGCGTGCCTGTGGATGAGCAGTCGGCGCTCACCGGATCGCGCCGGTGTCGACAAACGGGAGCGTCGACGATTCCCGACAAGCCGGTCAACTGGGATGATCTCCCCATGACGCGATCCGACGGGTATCTCCTCGACAACCGGCAGACCGAGGCGGGACAGCGCTTCGACGCCTTCGCCGCCCTCTTCGACCCCACGACGTTCCGGCACATCGAGCGCTTCGGCATCGGCTCCGGCTGGCGCTGCTGGGAGGTCGGCGCGGGCGGCACGTCCGTGGTCTCCTGGCTCGCCAAGAAGGTCGGCCCGACCGGCAGGGTCGTCGCGACCGACATCGACACCTCGTGGGCCGCCTCAGCCGCCCGCCCGCCGGTCGAGGTCCGCGTCCACGACGTGGGTGCCGAGGAACCGCCGGGGGACGGCTTCGACCTCGTGCACGCCCGGCTCGTACTGGTCCATGTGCCGGACCGGGAGCGGGCGTTGCGCTCGATGGTCAAGGCCCTGCGACCCGGCGGCCGGCTCCTCGTCGAGGACGCCGACCCCGCCCTGCAGCCGCTGCTCTGCCCCGACGAGCACGGCCCTGAGCAACAGCTCGCGAACCGGCTCCGCAGCGGCTTCCGCAAGCTGCTCGCCGAGCGCGGCGCCGACCTCGCGTACGGACGCAAACTCCCGCGCCTGCTCCGCGAGGCGGGGCTGCGCGGCGTCGAGGCCGACGCGTACTTCCCCGTCACCTCACCCGCCTGCGCCGCCCTGGAGTCCGCGACGATCCGTCAGATCCGCGACCAGCTCGTCAACGCGGGTCGGGCCTCCGACCAGGACATCGATCGCCACTTGGCCAACGTCGCCTCCGGCTCCATGGACCTGGCGACGGCGCCGATGATCTCGGCGTGGGGTCGCAAGAGGTAGACACGGAGGGGAGTTGACGCGGCGCGCCTCGGGTGCCGCCGCACACATGGCTGTCGGTCCACCGGCGTGTTCCGCCCCCGGCCGTCCTCATGCGCCGGCCGGTGGCCTCCCCCCAACCCGCTCCACCGCCGTCGCCCCCGCCCGGCACCCCTCCAGCGCCGCCTCCTCAGGCTCCGCGCCCGCGATGAGGGCCGAGAGGAACGCTCCCGTGAACGCGTCGCCGGCGCCAGTGGTGTCGTGGGGTGTGGCGGGCACCGCCGGGACGCGGGCCCGGATGGTTCCCGAGCAGGCCACCAGGGCCCCGTCACCGCCCTGCTTGGCGACGACCAGGGGGATGTGACGGCTCAACTTGGCTGCCGCGTCGGCGGGATCCGGCAGTCCGGTCAGCAGATACGCCTCATCGCGGCTGGGCAGCAGGACGTCTACGCCCTCGGCGAGCTCGAGGAAGCGGTCCACCCCCAGCGCGGTGAGGAACCCCGCCGACGCCGGATCCAGGCTCACCGGTACGCCACGCGCGCGTGCCGACTCCAGCGCCACCGACACCAGCGCCCGGCTCGGCGCGGAGAAGAACAGGTAGCCCGACAGATGCAGCCGCGCGACACCGTCGAGCAGCGCGGGTGACCAGTCGGCCGGCTCCAGTCGCAGGGAGGCCCCGCTGTCCGTGAGGAACGTACGCTCCGCCGAAGCGCCCGTGTCCACCAGGCAGATCACCGTCCCGGTCGGCGCCTGAGGATCAACGACGAGCAGGGGGCGTACGCCGCAGGCCGCCAGCTCGCGTTCGTGCCAGCCGGCCGCGTCCGTGCCCACCCGGCCGAGCAGCCGTACGTCCGCGCAGCCCGCGTGCGCCGCCCAGCATGCGACGTTGGCGCCCGCGCCGCCGGGCAGGGTACGGATCGCGGCGGCCGTGTCGGTGCCCGCCGCGAGCGGCCCCCGGTGCCGGGCGACGATGTCCGTGACCACGTCCCCCACGACGAGCAGCGCGCCCGCGGATCTCGTATCCCCTCCGGCGCGATCCGTCCCGCTCACGCCCCGGCCCAGGCCGCCGCGATCCGCCCCGCGAGGCGTACGTTGCCGCGCACAGCTGCGAGGTTGGCGCTGAGCGACGCCCCGTCGGTGTGCCGCACCAGATAGTCGAGCAGGAACGGCGTCACCGCCTGCCCGGTCACGCCCTCCGCCTCGCACGCGTGCAGCGCGTCGGCGAGCACGCGCGCGTGCAGCGCGGGATCGAGCTGCTCCTCCTCGGGGACGGGGTTCGCGACGATGAGTGACGAGTCAGGAGCGGCCAGCGCGTCCTGTGCGCGCATGACGTCCGCCACTTCCCCGGGGGACCCCAGTGTCCAGTCGACGGGATACCCCGAGTCGGACAGATAGAAGCCGGGGAAGCGGCCCGTGCCGTAACCGGCCACCGCAACGCCCAGCGTCTCCAGGCGTTGCAGCGTCGCGGGCACGTCCAGGATCGACTTGACGCCCGCGCACACCACCGTGATCCGGGTGCGCGCCAGCAGGCCCAGGTCGGCGGACTCGTCCTGTGTCACCGTCCACTCCCGGTGTACGCCGCCGAGCCCGCCCGTGGCGAACACCCGTACGCCCGCGCGAGCGGCCAGCAGAGCCGTCGCGGACACGGTCGTCGCTCCGCTCGCGCCCGCCGCCACCGCGAGCGGCAGATCGCGGTGGCCCAGCTTGCGGATCCCGTCCTCGTTCGCGACCCGCTCCAACTGCTCCTTGTCCAGCCCGACATGTGGTCGGCCGTCGAGTACGGCGATCGTCGCGGGTACGGCACCCTCCCGCCGTACGACATCCTCCAGCTCCCGCGCGATGTGCAGATTGCGCGGGCGCGGCAGCCCGTGCGCGATGATCGTCGACTCCAGGGCCACCACCGGCCGGCGCGCGTCGAGCGCTTCCCGCACCTCTTCGGACACCACGATCACGCGCCTGCCTCCTGTCGGTCGACGTCCCCGTCTCTGCATCTCTGGCGGGCGGCGCGCCCGGTCAAACCCTTGCGACCTGCGGCGTACGACACCAGCCTGGGGGCATGACGGACAACTCGCCACGTCTCGACCATGTCGTCCTCTGGGTACGCGATCCGGTCGCCTCGGCCGACTTCTACGAGCAGGCGGTCGGCCTGGAGCCTGTGAGGGTCACCGAATTCGCCGAGGGAAAGACGTCCTTTCCCTCCGTACGCCTCAATGAAGAGACCATTTTCGACCTCGCGCCCCTCCCCATGGCGGCGTACATGAACATGGTTCCCCAGGGCGCAGACAGTGCCGGCCACCCGGTCAACCACGTATGCCTCTCTCTTCAGGAGGACGACTTCGACGCGCTGCGGGCACGTCTGGAGGAACGGTCCGTACCCCTGTCGGGCTTCTCGTACGACTCCTTCGGAGCCCGCGGAATGGCCAAGCGCAGTTTCTACTTCCGGGATCCGGACGGGAACGTCTTCGAGGCACGGCACTACGAGTAGGCCTCGCGCGGGGTAGTCCACTCGTGGGTAGCCCACTCGCAGGTAGTTCTTGCGCAGGTAGTTCTTGCGCACGGAGTCCTCGCGCACGGAGTCCTCGCGCATGAGGAGCGTGCCCTCCGAGGCCGACCCGCACCGTGCCTTCCGGCCACCCTCCGCGTGAGGTCTGTTCCGGCTGCCTTAAGGTGACCGCTCATGACCACGAACACCCAGGCCACCCCGTCCTTCGCCGTGCACATCCCCGACGCCGAACTCGAACCCGAGCCCCTGGACCCGGGCCAGATCGTCTCCGGCGACCCGGTCGTGACGGGCAAGGTGCTGTGGGAGTCCGCCGACGGCAAGCAACTGCGCGGCATCTGGCAGATCACGCCCGGCGTGGTGACCGACACGGAGGCGAACGAACTCTTCGTCGTCGTCAGCGGCCGCGCCACGATCGAGGTCGAGGGCGGTGACCTCATCGAGGTGGGACCCGGCGACGCGGCGATCCTGCGCGAGGGCGACCGGACGACGTGGACCGTGCACGAAACGCTCCGCAAGGCGTACCACATCAGTCTCTGAGGCCATCGCACTCTGACGCCGTCGCCCTCCGACAGCCTCCGGCGCGTCTTTGCTCGGGCGCATCACCGGCGGGGTGGGTCAGAACAGCGGCTCCGGAAGCACCCCTTCCAGCGCGAGCAGCTTCCGCTTGGTCTCCAGGCCGCCCCCGAAGCCGCCGATACCGCCGTCGCTCTCGACCACCCGGTGGCACGGCACGACGACCGGCAGCGGATTCGAACCCATGGCCACCCCCACGGCCTGCGCCGCGCCCGGCTGGCCGACCCGACCGGCCAGGTCGCCGTAGCCGACGACCGCCCCGTACGGGACGCCCGACGCCAGCTCGCGCAGCACCTGGCGATTGAACCCGGAGATCAGCGACCAGTCCAGCGGCAGTTCGAAGTCGCGCCGCTCGCCCGCGAGGTAGGCTCCGACCTGACCTATGGCCTCGGCCAGCAGAGGGGACTCGGGCGCCTCGACGGGCTCGGTGCCCAGACGGGACCCGAGCCGGACCAGCGCCTGATCGCGCACCGCGTCCGTGGCGTGGAACACGACGTTCACCAGGCCGTCGTGGGTTGCCGCCAGCAGGAGCGGACCGATGTCCGTGCCCACGACGGTCCACACGACCCTTTGCTCGTACTGCCCATGGCTGTTCATGCGATCCACCGTACGGCGCGCCACTGACAACGCCCGTGGCTCGGACGCGGCGCACGTCCGGACCACGGGCTCGGGAGCCGGGCGGCGCTAGCCCAACGCCCTCCGTACTACCTCGGGCACGTTCGTGATGATGCCGTCCACGCCGAAGCCCGCCACACGCCGGGCGGTGTCCGCGTCGTTCACGGTCCAGGCGAAGACCTTCATCCGAGTGTCGTGCGGCCCGTCGAGCGCGTGGACCGATGAGACGTAGCCGGACGTGAGGGGAGTGTGATCCGAGTTGATCTGGTCGGCGAACCGGGCGTACCGCGGCAGCTGCGCGAGTGACGGCGTGCCCAGAAAGGCCGTCTTGATACCGGGGCGCAGGTCATGGACTGTCCGCACACTGTCCGCGCTGAAACTCTGGACGATCAGCCTGCTCCTGAGGTGTGCCGGGTCGAGCCAGCCCTCGTTGCTCAGGAGCTTGAGGGTCTGCCGTTCGATGCCCGGATAGAGCTGGGGGTTCTTGATCTCCAGAACGAGTTTCTGGTGGTTGTGCGAGACGCGGTTCATGTACTGCTCCAGCGTCGGTACGCGCGCGCCCGCGTACCGGGGGTTGAACCAGCTCCCGGCGTCCAGGCGGGCGATCTCCGCCGCGGTGAAGTCCTTGACCTTCCAGGGAGCCCGGTGGGGATAGAGCTCCTCGACGTCGGTCGTGCGCGCCAGTGTGGCGTCGTGGAGGACCACGAGGTGACCGTCCCTGGTGCGCTGGACATCGTTTTCGACCCAACCGAATCCCAAGTCGGCCGCCTTGTCGATGGCGGCAAGAGTGTTCTCGGGCGCGTAGGCGGAGGCGCCGCGGTGGGAGACGATCACCGGACCGGTGCTCCGGGACCCCGCCCGGGCATGTGGGCCGGGCAGTATCAAAACGGCGCCTCCTAGAAGCGCGGCGGTCGTGGCGGCGGCAACGCGCGCGTGCATGCGGTCTCCTCGCGTCGAGAGATCACGGACAGCACAAGACTGACAGCAGAGAGTCAAGGGTGGTGGGCGCGAGATGGTCACAGATTGAATGGAGTTGTCCAAGTCCACGCACCGGCGCCGCACAGGTGGGGTGAGGTCGTGATTCTTTGCCGGAAAATCGTTCGACCATTCCGGTGGGGGTCATACTCTCTGCCTCAACCCAGTCCGCTCTCGCGGTCTTGAGGGTGGGGACATTTCGGGGAATTTCATGAGCAACAGGGCGGGAAGGGCAGCCGCGCATGCAGGGCTCGGTCGACGGCTTCACTTACGGACTCGTCACACCGCTGGTGGCGTACTTCATGGCCTTCCTCGGCGGCGCGCTGGGCCTGCGTTGCACCACCAGATCGATGCTCGTCGCCCGCTCGTGGCGCGCCGGCTGGCTCGTGCTCGGGTCCGCCGCGATCGGCTCGGGCATATGGACCATGCACTTCGTCGCGATGATGGGATTCACGGTCGAGGGGACCCCGATCCACTACGACAGGCCGACAACGTTCGCGAGCCTGGGTGTGGCCATCGTGATGGTCGGCATCGGGATATTCATCGTCGGCTACAGGGGTGCCACCGGAACGGCGCTCTTCACCGGAGGCACCATCACCGGCCTCGGTGTCGCCTCGATGCATTACCTGGGCATGGCAGGAATGCGGCTCAGCGGGAAGCTCGAGTACAACACCCTCACCGTGTCCGCCTCGGTTGTCATAGCCGTCGTCGCCGCGACCGCCGCGCTGTGGGCGGCGGGACAGGTCCGGGGATTCCTCTGGAGCGTGGGTGCCAGTCTTGTCATGGGGCTCGCGGTCAGCGGCATGCACTACGTGGGCATGGCCGCCCTGAGCGTCCATCTGCACGGCACGTCCAGCACTCCCACCGGTGACTCGCCCGCGGCCCTGCTCGCGCCCATGATGATCGGCCCGCTGGTCTTCCTCTGTCTGGCCGGCGTCGTCGTGCTGTTCGATCCGCTGATGGTCATGGGCAGGCCCGACTGGACCCCCACGGAGAACAGGCCTGGCATCCCTGCGCACTCGGTCGCCCCGCGCCCCGGCCGCCGCACCCCTTCCCGCACCGGGCAGGTCCGCGGGCACCGGAGCTCCCGCACCCCGCAGAGCCGGTGATCGGGCCCCGTTGTCAGTGCGGGGTCGTACGGTGGATGCCATGCGGCCCGTATCAAAGATCGAACGTTCGGTGGCGCCTTTCGAGGTCGTCAGCCCATATCAGCCGAGCGGTGACCAGCCTGCGGCCATCGCCGACCTCGAGAAGCGCATCCGCGCAGGTGAGAAGGATGTCGTCCTGTTGGGCGCGACCGGCACCGGCAAGTCAGCCACCACCGCGTGGATGATCGAGAAGCTCCAGCGTCCCACGCTCGTCATGGCGCCGAACAAGACCCTGGCCGCCCAGCTGGCCAACGAGTTCCGCGAGCTGCTGCCGAACAACGCGGTCGAGTACTTCGTCTCGTACTACGACTACTACCAGCCCGAGGCATACGTCCCGCAGTCGGACACCTACATCGAGAAGGACTCCTCGATCAACGAGGAGGTCGAGCGCCTGCGCCACTCCGCGACCAACTCGCTGCTGACCCGCCGGGACGTCATCGTGGTCGCCTCGGTCTCCTGCATCTACGGCCTCGGTACGCCGCAGGAGTACGTGGACCGGATGGTCTCCCTCAAGGTCGGCGACGAGATCGACCGCGACGACCTGCTGCGCCGCTTCGTCGACATCCAGTACACGCGCAACGACATGGCCTTCGCGCGCGGCACCTTCCGGGTCCGCGGCGACACCATCGAGATCTTCCCGGTCTACGAAGAGCTGGCCGTCCGCATCGAGATGTTCGGCGACGAGATCGAGGCCCTCTCCACGCTGCACCCGCTCACCGGCGAGGTCATCAGCGACGACGACCAGGTGTATGTCTTCCCGGCGTCCCACTACGTGGCGGGCCCCGAGCGCATGGAGCGCGCGGTGAACGACATCGACAAGGAGCTGGGGGAGCGCCTCGCCGAGCTGGAGAAGCAGGGCAAGCTCCTGGAGGCCCAGCGCCTGCGCATGCGGACGACGTACGACCTCGAGATGCTCCGCCAGATCGGCTCCTGCTCCGGGGTCGAGAACTACTCGATGCACTTCGACGGCCGCGAACCCGGCTCCCCGCCGAACACCCTGATCGACTACTTCCCTGACGACTTCCTGCTCGTCATTGACGAGTCGCACAACACGGTGCCGCAGATCGGCGCCATGTACGAGGGCGACGCCTCCCGCAAGCGCACGCTCGTCGACCACGGCTTCCGGCTGCCCTCCGCGCTGGACAACCGCCCGCTGAAGTGGGAGGAGTTCCAGGGGCGCATCGGCCAGACCGTCTATCTGTCGGCCACCCCGGGCAAGTACGAGCTCTCCCGCGCCGACGGCTTTGTCGAGCAGATCATCCGCCCCACCGGTCTGATCGACCCCGAGGTCGTCGTCAAGCCCACCGAGGGCCAGATCGACGACCTGGTGCACGAGATCCGGGGACGCACCGAGAAGGACGAGCGCGTCCTGGTCACCACGCTCACCAAGAAGATGGCGGAAGACCTCACCGACTACTTCCTGGAGCTGGGCATCCAGGTGCGCTATCTGCACAGCGACGTCGACACCCTGCGGCGTGTCGAGCTGCTGCGTGAGCTGCGCGCGGGTGAGTTCGACGTTCTGGTCGGCATCAACCTCCTGCGCGAGGGACTCGACCTGCCCGAGGTCTCCCTGGTGGCGATCCTCGACGCCGACAAGGAGGGCTTCCTGCGCTCGGGCACGTCACTGATCCAGACGATCGGCCGAGCGGCGCGCAACGTTTCCGGCCAGGTCCACATGTACGCCGACAAGATCACCCCGGCGATGGAGAAGGCCATCGAGGAGACCAACCGCCGCCGGGAGAAGCAGGTCGCCTACAACAAGGAGAGGGGCATCGACCCGCAGCCCCTCCGCAAGAAGATCAACGACATCGTCGCGCAGATCGCCCGCGAGGACGTCGACACCGAGCAGCTGCTCGGCTCGGGCTACCGCAAGGGCAAGGACGGCAAGGGCGCCAAGGCCCCCGTGCCCTCGCTCGGTGGCAAGGCGGCCAAGACCGCCAAGGGCAAGGGCAAGAGCAAGGAGACGGTGCCGACCGACCGCCCCGCGGCCGAACTCACCGAGCAGATCGAGGAGATGACGGAGCGGATGCGCGCCGCCGCGGCCGATCTCCAGTTCGAGATCGCGGCCCGGCTGCGCGACGAGGTCTCCGAGATGAAGAAGGAGCTGCGGCAGATGAAGGAGGCGGGGCTGGCCTGACGCCCCTTCGGCGGCGCCGGACCTCGGCGTCCGCGCCCTGTGTTGCAAGACCGACACAAAGTACGGCCCGGGGTTCGGCACTGTCAGTGCCGCTGCGTAGGGTTCTGGTCATCCGCGGACTCCGCGGCAACAGGGGACAGTTCGAGAGGGGAACAGCGCGTGGTGGACGTATCCAAGGGCAGTACGCCCAGTGGTCCCGGCGTCAATCTGACCAAGGGTCAGGCCATCAGCCTGCAGAAGCACGACGGGGGCACCCTGGCCGCGGTGCGCATGGGACTCGGCTGGCAGGCGGCCCCCCGGCGCGGCCTGTTCGGCTCCCGCACCCGGGAGATCGACCTCGACGCCTCCGCCGTGCTGTTCGCAGACAAGCAGCCCGTTGACGTGGTGTTCTTCCGGCACCTCGTCAGCGACGACGGCTCCGTACGGCACACGGGTGACAACCTGGTCGGTGGCGTGGGCCAGGGCGGCGATGACGAGGCGATCCTGGTCGACCTGCAGCGCGTCCCGGTCCACATCGACCAGATCATCTTCACCGTGAACTCCTTCACGGGCCAGACGTTCCAGGAAGTGCAGAACGCGTTCTGTCGTCTGGTCGACGAGACCAACGGCCAGGAGCTCGCCCGTTACACCCTGGCGGGTGGCGGCCAGTACACGGCCCAGATCATGGCGAAGGTGCACCGCGCGGGCCCGGGCTGGCAGATGACGGCCCTCGGCACTCCGGCCAACGGCCGCACCTTCCAGGACCTGATGCCCGCGATCCTGCCGCACCTGTAGGCGGCCAGGCGCGCAGCGCACGAAGCGACATAGGGGGACAAGGCGATGACGGCCGAGCTGGTCCGGGGGCAGAACCATCCGCTCTCCCAGGTCCGTCTTGAGGTCCGTGTTTCGGCCGGCAAGCCGATCGTGGCGGGCGCCACGCTCAGCGACGAGACGGGCACGGTCCGCGGCGTCGAGTGGGTGGCCCACCCGGGGGCGCCCACCCTGCCCGGGCTCGAGGTCTCCCAGCAGGCGGCGGCCGACCATCGCCTCGCCTTCGATCTGGACGCACTGCCTCAGGCCGTGCACCGGGTCAATGTGCTGCTCGCACTGCCGTCCGGCGTGGGGGGAGGCCCGGTCCGGTTCGGAGCCGTCGCCGCCCCCTTCGTCGCGGTCACCGGCCTCGACGGATCCGAGGTCGCCAGCTACACCATCACCGGCCTGGACGCCGAGTCGGCCGTCGTCGCCCTGGAGCTCTACCGCAGGCAGGACGCCTGGAAGGTCCGGGCGGTCGGTCAGGGCTACGCGGGCGGCCTCGCCGAACTCCTCACCGATCAAGGCCTGCCCGAGGCCCAGCAGCTCGCGGGCAGCATCAACGAAGCGGTGGCACGGGGCCTGGCCCGCTCGGTGGCGGCGCCCCCGCCGCGTACGCCGGACGCGGACCGCTCCCGCCAGTCGGCCACCTCGGCGCCGGGACCGGATCAGCCGTACGCCGGGACGCAGGGCGCCTCCGGGACCGTACCGCCGCAGCAGTCCCCGTACGACGCCCCCGGTCCGCAAGGAGCGACGGCACCGCAGACGGGTTATGCCGGTGGCCCGGCACAGTCGGATCCCTCCGCCGTCACCCAGCCGCCCTCGCCCACCGTCGGCGGATCGATCAACTACAGCCACCCCGGCAGGCCGAACGGGGCCCCGCCCCCGCCCCCGCCGACCGCACCACCGGCTCCCCCGGGGCAGCCCGCGCAGCCCGTCGCAGGGGACGCGACCGGCTGGTCCATGGAGGAGCGGCTCTACAACCAGGTGTGGGGCATGTTCGAGGACCTGGCCCGCACCATCGCCGCGTATCGCAGCGCCGTCGACTTCGCCGACTCGCGTATGGAGAAAGAACTCGACCAGGTCCTCTCCGACCCCCGCAGCCGGATCGGTGGACAGGGCGACACCGCGCGCGAGGCGGCCCGCGCCAAGCACGCCCAACTCGTCGACCAGGCCCGGGCGGCCCTCGACCGCGACCTCGCTCAGCTCACCGCCGAGTCCGAGGTGGTCGAGCCCGCGCTGCCCCCGGCGTACGCGCGCTGGGACAACCCGGTCTGGCACGGCTACCGGGTGCCGATGGAGATACCCATGGCACTGCGCCTCGGTGACCTGCATCTGCCCGAGAGCGCGGGCCTGAGCATCCCGATGCTGGTCAGGCTGCCGCTGGACCGAGGCCTGTGGATCGACAGCGGCCATGCCACGCTCGACGGCTCGCTCGCCGACTCCGACGAGCTGCGTCGTCTCGCCATGGACACTGCGGTGGCGCATGCCGCACGGCTCCTCGCCGTCTATCCCGCGGGCGACTTCACGGTGCATGTCATCGACCCGGCCGGTTCGGGAGCATTGTCCCTCGCGCCACTTGTGCGGTCCGGAGTGCTCGACGGACCGCCCGCCGTCGGCGCCGCGGGCGTGGCCGACGTCCTGGCGCGACTCACCCAGCGGGTCGACCTGGTGCAGATGGCGGTGCGCGGCGGAGCGGCCGACTCGCTGCCACCGGGCCTCGACACCGCCGAACAACTGCTGATCGTCAATGACTTCCCGCACGGCTTCGACGACCGCGCCGTGACCCAACTGCGCTATCTGGCGGACGAGGGACCGGCCGTCGGCGTCCATCTGATGATGGTGGCCGACCGGGAGGACGCCGCCGCGTACGGGCCGTTGCTCGACCCCCTGTGGCGCTCACTGCTGCGACTCACCCCGGTGCCCGACGACCATCTCGCCGACCCATGGGTCGGGCACGCCTGGACCTGCGAGCCAGCGCTCGTCCCTCTGGGCAGCCAGGTGCTCCAGCAGGTGCTCGCACAGGTGGCGGCGTCCCGCCGTTCCCGGAACCGCTGACGGCTCGTACCGAACTGGGGACGGCTCGCTCGGGGACACCTCGCAGGGGCAGTGTCAAGCATCAGTAAAGGGGCCTGACCAGGTAACTTGGCCCTTCTTTTACTAATCTCTTTACCTTTCCTTGGTGATTGGGTACTCTTTCCGTACGGAGGGGAGTACTCCCTACCTGCTGCGGCGTACCCGTCAATACGGATCAGGCCAGATCCCGGGGCGTCGGCCCGTAGGCACCGGGCGCATCACGCGCCACGGCCGCCTCGGGTGGAAGAGACCTCCGGTAGCGACGACGCTGAAATCTGCCGTTACGTACTGCCGGAGGCGCAGTGGATGTTTCCCTGACCCTGTGGGTCCTGACCATCGTGGGTCTAGCCGCCCTGATCGCGGTCGACTTCTTCATCGGCCGCAAGCCGCACGACGTATCGATCAAGGAAGCCGGAATCTGGACCATCGTCTGGATCGTCCTGGCCGGACTGTTCGGACTCGGACTGCTCGTCTTCTCGGGCGGAGAGCCCGCGGGAGAGTTCTTCGCCGGCTTCATCACCGAAAAGTCGCTGAGCGTCGACAACCTCTTCGTCTTCGTCCTGATCATGGCGAAATTCGCAGTGCCCTCGCGGTACCAGCAGCGGGTGCTGCTCGTCGGCGTACTCATAGCCCTCGTCCTGCGCGCGATATTCATCGCCGCCGGCGCCGCGATCCTCGCGAGCTTCGCGTGGGTCTTCTACATCTTCGGCGCGTTCCTCATCTACACCGCCTGGAAGCTGATCCAGGAGGCCCGGGCGGACGAGGAGGACGAGGAGTTCGAGGAGAACAAGCTGCTCAAGGCCGCCGAGCGACGCTTCGGCGTGGCCGACCGCTACCACGGCACCAAGCTGTGGATCCAGCAGAACGGCAAGCGCGTCATGACGCCGATGCTGGTCGTGATGCTGGCGATCGGCACCACCGACGTGCTCTTCGCACTCGACTCGATCCCCGCGATCTTCGGTCTGACCCAGGACCCGTACATCGTCTTCACGGCCAACGCGTTCGCGCTGATGGGTCTGCGGCAGCTGTACTTCCTCATCGGCGGCCTGCTCAAGAAGCTGGTCCACCTGAGCTACGGTCTGTCGGTCATTCTCGGCTTCATCGGCGTCAAGCTCGTACTGCACGCGCTGCACGAGTCCGGCGTTCACGTCCCCGAGATCTCCATCCCGGTCTCGCTCGGCGTGATCTGCGCGGTCCTCGTGGTCACCACGATCACCAGCCTGCTGGCTTCCAAGAAGCAGGCGGCGCGCGAGCAGACCACGAGCGCTCCGAAGGACAGCATCGACGTCTGACCACGTCGGACGTAGGAACAACCACCCCCGGGAGCGGTGCGCGGCGCATTGCCGGGCACTGCTCCCGGTGCTTGCTTGGACTTTGCGCGTCTCCCGGCCCGGGGGCGCCCAGGCCGGGTGGAGGTACCCATGAAGTTCGTGCAGATCGTCGAGTTCGAGACCGAGCGCATCACAGAGATGCAGAAACTGGCCGAGGAGGCCGACAAGCGGATGGCCGACCGCAGCGCCGGCCCGACGCACCGCCTCGTCCTGCAGGACCGGAACACGCCCAACCGCTATCTCGTGGTCATCGAATTCGACTCGTACGAGGAGGCCATGCGCAACAGCAACGACCTCGAGACGACCAAGATGGCGGAGCAGATGGCCGCGCTGTGTACCAGGCCGCCGTCCTTCACCGACTGCGACGTACGGGAGATGACCGAGCTGAAGTAACGGCTCGGCCCCCATACCGCTGTCGCCATGCTGAAGGGAGTCCCGCGCCACCGGAGTGCCGGAGCAAGCTCGCTCCGCGGGAGTGCCGGCAAGCTCGCGCCACCGGAGTGCGGGCCCGCGGCCCCCTGCGACGATCGCAGCATGATCGTTCGGCTCCGGCCTCTTGTGACGCGGTGGACGGCCGTCGTGCCCGTGATCGCCGTGGTGCTGCTGGCCTTCACATGGGGACGCGACCTGCCCGGAGCGGCCGTGGCCCTGGTGACGCTGGTCCTCGCCGGGGCCGTGCTCGCCGCCGTCCATCACGCCGAGGTGGTCGCGCACCGGGTCGGCGAACCGTTCGGTTCCCTCGTCCTCGCCGTCGCCGTCACGATCATCGAAGTCGCCCTGATCGTCACCCTGATGGTGGACGGCGGCGCCAAGAGCTCGACGCTGGCCCGCGACACGGTGTTCGCGGCCGTGATGATCACCTGCAATGGCATCGTCGGACTGTGCCTGCTCGTCGCCTCACTGCGCCACGGGCTCGCCGTCTTCAACGCGGAAGGCACCGGCGCCGCGTTGGCGACCGTCGCGACTCTGGCCACGCTCAGCCTGGTCTTCCCGACGTTCACCACCAGCAAGCCGGGACCGGAGTTCTCCAGCGCCCAACTCACCTTCGCCGCGCTCGCCTCACTGGTCCTCTACGGCCTGTTCGTGACGACCCAGACCGTGCGGCACCGCGACTACTTCCTGCCGATCACCCGGCAGGGCGACGTCATCCACGCGGACGACCACGCCGACGTCCCGTCCGCCCGTACGGCCGGAGTCAGCCTGGGACTGCTCGGTCTGGCCCTCGTCGGCGTGGTCGGCCTCGCCAAGGGCGTGTCGCCCACCATCGAATCCGGGGTCGAGGCCGCTGGTATGCCGCACTCCGTGGTCGGTGTGATCATCGCGCTGCTCGTCCTGCTCCCGGAGACCATCGCCGCGCTGCGCTCGGCGCGCCGCGACCGGGTGCAGACCAGCCTGAACCTCGCCCTCGGCTCCGCGATGGCCAGCATCGGACTGACCATCCCCGCCGTCGCCCTGGCCTCCGTCTGGCTCTCCGGACCACTCGTCCTCGGCCTCGGCTCCACCCACATGGTGCTGCTCGCGCTGACCGTCGTGGTGAGCTCACTGACGGTGGTTCCGGGACGTGCGACACCACTCCAAGGGGGCGTCCATCTGGTGCTGTTCGCCGCCTATCTGGAGCTGGCGATCAATCCCTAGGGCGGTGTGGGGGACGCTTCGTCATTCGGTCGCCTGTACGGCTGTAAGGCGCGGTACCGGCCGGGTCTCGGGGAGCAGTGCGAAACAGCCCAGGCTGAGCAGCGCGATCCCCGTCAGATACGCGGCCACACCCCACGGGACGCGCTCCCCGCTCGCCACAGCCGTCGCCACGATCGGCGTGAGCGCGCCCCCGAGAACCCCGCCGAGGTTGTAGCCCACCGCCGCACCCGTGCACCGCACCCGGGGCTCGTACAACTCCGGCAGATAGGCGGCGATCACGGCGAACATCGTGATGAACGCGATCAGTGCCACGAGGAAACCGAGGAACATCAGCAGCGGTTCGCCGGTCGACAGCAGCGCGACCATCGGGAACATCCACAACGCGGCGCCCGTGCACCCCGCCA
This sequence comes from Streptomyces sp. NPDC048415, assembly GCF_040651675.1. Taxonomy (NCBI): domain Bacteria; kingdom Bacillati; phylum Actinomycetota; class Actinomycetes; order Kitasatosporales; family Streptomycetaceae; genus Streptomyces; species Streptomyces sp. NPDC048415. The sequence continues at coordinate 45,560 of NZ_JBEZKJ010000046.1, forward strand.
GACACAGCGGCCGTCGTCCGTAACGATCGCCGAGGAGGGCCATGAGGGGCGTCAGGGAGCCCTTCACCACCACGGCGGCCATGATGCACGCCAGCATGACGGTGCGGCTCACACCGAGCCGTTCGACGCCATAGGCGAGGGCCCAGGTCGTCACCGCGTAGAACACCGCGTACCCGACCGCCAGCCCGCCGGCCGTCAGCAGCACGAGCCGCCAGTGGTCGCGCGCCACCTCCGCGAGCGGCACGCGCGCGTGGTCCCCCATCTCGAGAAACCGCGGACTCTCCGCGAGCGAACCACGCAGCCACAGTCCCGCCGCCGCGAGCACTCCCGCCGCCCAGAACGGCACTCGCCATCCCCATGCCGCGAACTGCGCGTCGGACAATGTGGCCGACAGCACCAGCATCACCCCGTTGGCCAGCAGGAACCCCACCGAAGGCCCCATCTGCGGGAAGCTCGACCACAGTCCACGCCGCTCGGCGGGCGCGTGCTCCGCGGTCAGCAGCACCGCCCCGCCCCACTCACCTCCAAGTCCGAGCCCCTGCAGAAAACGCAGCACAAGAAGGAGCACGGGAGCGGCCACACCGACGCGGTCGTACGTCGGCACGAAGCCGACGGCGACAGTCGCCGCGCCGGTCAGCAGCAGCGAGGCGATCAGGACCGGCCGCCGACCGCGCCGGTCCCCGATGTGCCCGAAGAGCACCGAGCCGAGCGGACGGGCGACGAACCCGATGCCGAACGTTCCGAAGGCCGCCAGCGTCCCCGCCAGCGGCGAGAACGTCGGGAAGAACAGCGGCCCGAGGACCAACGCGGCCGCGGTCCCGTAGACGAAGAAGTCGTAGAACTCGATGGCTGTCCCGGCGAGCGAGGCGGCCGCGAGCCGGAGCATGGAGGGCGCCCTTACGGTGTGTACATCGTGCATGCCGCGTCAACTACCCACGGTGACCGGCGGTTACGGGGGCGCGCGGGAGTGCGGTGCGCGTCAGTACGTGACGGAGATGCGCCGGGCCGGGCCGTCCACGCGAATTGTGCCTCCATAGGGGAGGACGATTTGCGGATCGGTGTGACCGAAGTCCACATCGAACACGACCACCATGTGCTGGGCATATATGTCCACGGCCTTGAGTACTGCCTCGCGCTGCTCCCGCGCGTAGCGGGCGGGCCTTGGAGGCGGCGTCATGGGGCTCATCGAACGACCACGCCTTCGGACGGCCCATCAACAGCGCCCCGAAGCGTCGCAGCAGGCCGCGCTCGCCCATGCTGCGCAGAATCCAGAAGACGTCGTTCGCCTTCGGCATGTCCTCCGAGGTCTCCAGGAACAGCACATGACCGTCGTACACGGAAGGATCGCCAGCGATCTCGCGGTCGGCCATCAGCAGCCAGGACAGGATCTCGATGTTGCCGCCCCACGAGCGGCCCTCGACCACGCGGTCGGGACGGTGCCAACTCCAGCCGCCGCCCGGCTCGGTCGGCGGCTGCGAGGCGAAGGTCTCCGGCGCGTCCCACGGCTGATCGACATCACGGAACCGCTCGGCCGGGCGCAGTTCGTAGGGCCCGGACGTGAACAGCGCGGCCCGCAACGACTCGGCGGTCAGCGGGTCCATGGCGCCGGGGCGGCCGACCTCGCACATCACGGTGGCGCCGTGGTAGCCGACGATTCCGGCGTTCCACAGGTAGGCGAGGAGGTTCGTGTTGTCGCTGTACCCGAAGAACGGCTTCGGGTTCGCCCGGATCAACTCCCGGTCCAGCAGCGGCAGCATGGTGATCTGGTCGTCGCCGCCGATGGACGCGATGACGGCCTTGATCGTCGGATCCGCGAACGCCGCGTGGAGGTCGTCCGCACGCTCCCGCGGGGTCGAGCCCATCTTCCGGGTCGCCGGGTACTCGACCGGTTCGAGGTCGTACTCCTCGCGTAGCCGCTCCAGCCCCAGCTCGTAGGGGAGCGGGAAGAGGCCCGGCAGTCCCCCGGACGGCGAGACGACGGCTATCCGGTCGCCGGGCGAGGGCTTGAGAGGATACGAGGGCGTCGCCATGACGGGAGGGTACGGGCCGTCACCTCTCCGGTGCACCGTGATAAACCGGGTCTGAGCAGCGGTCCTCAACGGGCCGGCAGACCTGAAGGACCGGAGGAACCGTGCCCCGCACCCTCGCCAACGCCCCGATCATGATCCTCAACGGGCCCAACCTGAACCTCCTCGGGCAGCGTCAGCCGGAGATCTACGGCTCCGACACGCTGGCAGACGTGGAGGCCCTGTGTGCCAAGGCGGCGGCCGCGCACGGCGGCACGGTGGACTTCCGGCAGTCCAACCACGAGGGCGAGCTGGTGGATTGGATCCATGAGGCTCGTCTCCACCACGCCGGGATCGTGATCAACCCGGCCGCCTACTCGCACACGTCCGTAGCGATCCTGGATGCGCTCAACACCTGTGACGGCCTTCCGGTGGTGGAGGTCCACATCTCCAACATCCACCAGCGCGAGGAGTTCCGGCACCACTCGTACGTCTCGCTCCGCGCCGACGGTGTCATCGCGGGCTGCGGAGTGCAGGGGTACGCCTTCGCGGTGGAGCGGGTCGCGACGCTTGCGGAGGCGGGGCGGACGGACACGTGACGGCGGGAGCCGCAGCCGCGCACGCCTGGCGGCGGGGGCCGCGGACGCCTGACGGCGGGAGTCACAGCCAACGGACACGTGACGGCGGGAGCCGCAGACGCCTGACGGCGGAGTCACAGCCACTCGACCCCGGGGCTTGCAGCCGCTCGACGGCGGGGCTCATAGAGGCCTGACGGCGGGGGCCGCGGACGCCTGGCGGCGGGAGTCGCAGCCACCCGACCCCGGGGCTTGCAGCCGCTCGGCGGCGGGGCTCATGGACGCCTGACGGCGGGAGTCACAGACGCCCCGCCTCCACGATCCGCCTCAGGAAGCGCTGCGTGCGCCCCTGTTGCGGGTCTCCGAAGATCTCCTCGGCCGTGCCGCGCTCCAGGATCACCCCGCCGTCCAGGAAGCAGACCTGGTCCGCGACCTCGCGGGCGAAGCCCATCTCGTGGGTGGCCAGAACCATGGTCATACCGTCGTCCTTCAAGTCGCGGACGACGTTGAGTACTTCGCCCACGAGTTCCGGGTCGAGGGCGGCGGTGATCTCGTCCAGGAGGAGCAGCCGGGGGCGTACGGCCAAGGCGCGGACGATCGCCGCCCGTTGCTGCTGGCCTCCGCTCAGCCGGTCGGGGTACTCGCTCGCCTTGGCGCCGAGACCGAGCCGTTCGAGCAGCTCACGCGCGTGTGCCTCCGCCTCCGCACGGTTCACGCCATGCACGCGGCGCGGGGCGAGGGTGATGTTCTCCAGGACGGTCATGTGCGGAAAGAGGTTGTACGCCTGGAAGACCACGCCGATCCGCCGGCGCACCGCGTCCTGGTCGACCCTCGGGTCGGTGATCTCCTCGCCCTCCAGCCAGATCGCGCCGTCGTCGATCTCCTCCAGCAGGTTCGCGCACCGCAGCAGCGTGGACTTTCCGGAGCCGGAGGCGCCGATCAGCGTGGTCACGGTGTGCGGGGCGACTTCCAGGTCGACGTCCCGCAGCACTACCGAGTCGCCGAAGGTCTTGCGGACGGATTCCATCCGCAGCATGGGCCCGTCGAGTTCGGGGGTCCGGCTCATACGATGCCTCCCTGGCTGCGGCGCCGGTCCATGCGCGCGGTGACCCAGTCGGTGAAGCGGGTCATGGGGATGGTCAGGGCCACGAAGAGCAGCGCGGCCACGATGTACGCCGTGTAGTTGAGACTCCGGCCCACGATGATGTCGGCGGAGCGCATCGCCTCCACCGCACCGCCGATGGACACGAGGCTGGTGTCCTTCTGCAGGGATACCATGTCATTGAGGAGCGGCGGAACTTGGCGGCGAACGGCCTGCGGCAGCACCACATGGCGCAGTGTCTGACGGTTGGTGAGACCCAGCGAACGTGCGGCGGCCCGTTGCGAGGGATGAACGGACTCGATGCCTGCGCGGACGACTTCGGCGACGTACGCCGAATACGTCAGCACGAGGCCCGTGCCGCCGAGCAGGACGGGGTCGTTGGTCACGCCCTGCAGTTGGAGCGCCGGGACGCCGAACACGACGATCGACAGGCAGATGATCAGCGGCAGGCCGCGGAAGAAGTCCGTGTAGGCGGTGGCCAGGGCCCGCAGCGGCCAGTACATCGGACCCCGCAGGGTGCGGGCCACGGCTATCAGTGTGCCCAGCACCAACACGACAACTCCGCACACCGCGAAGAGCCGGAGGTTCAGCCACAGTCCTTCGAGGACCTTCGGGAAGGCCTCACGCGCGAAGGAGGCATCGAAGAACGTCTCCTTGGTGCGCGGCCAGCCGGGCGCGTCGACGACGACGAAGTACAGGACCACGGCCGTGACAAGCGTGGAGAGCGCGGCAACGGCCGTCGAGCGGCGAGCGCGGGTACGCCGATAGCGCTGCCGCTCGATACGCCGCCGCGACGGGACGTACGCCTCGCCCCCGGGCATGTCTCCCTCGGCGGAGTCCTCTCCCGACTCCTCCTTCGTCGCCGTCACTTGAGTACCGGAGCGTCGACGGCTTCGGACAGCCACTGCTTCTCGATCTTCGCCAGCGTGCCGTCCTCGCGCAGTGCGTCCACGGCCTTCGTCACGCAGGAGGTCAGCGCGCTGCCCTTGTCGAGGACGAGTCCGAACTGCTCGGGCTTACCGCCCTGTTGCTCGAACTGCCCGACGATCTCCGCGTTGGTCACCTCGGCCGCCGTGATGTAGAAGGCGGTCGGCAGGTCGGTGACGATGGCGTCCACCTGCCCGTTCTTCAGCGCGGACTTGGCCTGGTCGTTCTTCGCGTACGCGGCCGGCTCCTGGGTCGGCTTCACGACGTCGTCAATGTAGTTCAGGCTGGTGGTACCCACCTGGGCGCCCAGCTTCAGGCCCTTGAGGTCCGCGACACTCGTCGCCTTCGCGGCCTTGGAGCCCTTCAGCGCGATGACGGCCTGGCGCACGTCGTAGTAGCCGGACGAGAAGTCCACGGCCTTCTTGCGCTCGGCGCTGATCGACACCTGGTTGATGTCGAAGTCGAACGTCTTCTTGCCGGGCGCGAAGGCCTTGTTGAAGGGGACGCTCTGCCACACGACATCACCCTCGGCATAGCCGAGCTGCTTCGCCACGGCGTACGCGACCGCCGACTCGAAGCCCTTGCCGTTGGCGGGCTTGTCGTCCTTGAACCACGGCTCGTACGCGGGCTCGTCGGTCGCGATGGTGAGCTTCCCGGAGGTCTGCGTGCTCAACGTGCCCTTGGCGCAGGTTTCCGCCGTGCTCCCGGAGGCCTTGCCTGTGGCCTTGTCCTCCGGCTGCGGAGCGCAGCCCACGGCGAGGGCGAGCAGGGCGACGGTGACGGCGGACGCGGCACGGCGCGGGGCGCGTTGGGCGAGATCCATGGCGGGAGAGTGACAGTGAACCATGCTGTTTGTCGAGGTCACAGCGGTAAATGTCCGCATCGTGGGAACCTGTGTTGCAGTCCCGTGAACGCTCGGTGAGAAGCCGGGCCGTTCACTCGATGAGATGTCCCGCCGAGTGTCCGGCGTGGGGCTCTGCCGGGGCCGCCGGCCGAGGGCGGGGATCGAAAGGCCGACGGCCCGTTCCCGTGCAGGAGCCGTCATCCTGCGCGGGGCTGTGACCAGTGGACTGCACCAATGCCCGCGCGGGGAGCGCGCGCGGGGCACCGGCGCGTGCGCTCGGTTCACACGGGGCGCGTGTTGACGAAGCGCACCGGCGCGTGTGCGGGGGCTTGCGCGGGACGTGCAACGCGTGGTTCACGCGGTGCGCGCGGCCCAGACGGCACGCGGCCCAGACGGTGCCCTCGCGGGACAGACGGTGCGCGCGGGCCAGACGGTGCGCGCGGGGCGCACGCCGCCGCGTTCGCCCGGGGCGCATGCCTCACGATTCGCGCGGGGCTCACGCTAACGCCATCGAGCCCCCGAGGTCGCGTTCACCACCCCCGCGCGTGCCACTCCGGCAGATGCGGGCGCTCAGCGCCCAGCGTCGTGTCGTTGCCGTGGCCGGGGTAGACCCAGGTCTCGTCCGGCAGAACGTCGAAGATCTTGGTCTCCACGTCGCGGATGAGGCTGGCGAACGCCTTCGGGTCCTTGCGGGTGTTGCCCACGCCGCCCGGGAAGAGGCAGTCTCCGGTGAACACGTGCGGATGCCCGTGCGGGTCGTCGTAGACGAGGGCGATCGAGCCGGGCGTGTGCCCCACCAGGTGGCGCGCGGTGAGTTCCACGTGCCCCACGTGGATCGTGTCGCCGTCGTCCACGAGGACGTCGGTCGGCACCGGGATGCCGCCTGCGTCGGCCCGGCCCGCGTAGGTGCGCGCGCCCGTGGCCTCGACGACCTCCGCGAGCGCCTGCCAGTGGTCGCCGTGCTGATGGGTGGTCACGAGGGAGGTGATGCCGTCGTCACCGATCAGTGTGAGCAGCGTCGAGGCGTCGTTCGCCGCGTCGATCAGGAGCTGCTCGTCGGTCGCCCGGCAGCGCAGCAGATAGGCGTTGTTGTCCATGGGGCCGACGGCGACCTTGGAGATCATCAGGTCCTGCAGCTCGTGCACATCGGCAGGTCCGCCGACCTTCACCGCTCCGCTGTACGTCATGGCGGCAGCCTATAGCGGGGGCAGGGTGGGCAGCGGACCGCCGTCGAGAGTCAGGCCGGTCCCGTCGCGACGCCCCGCCAGCCAGCCGAGCAGCGCGGGCGCGGCACCGGTCACGGTGACCTCGGCGCCACCCTGCGCTGCGCGTCCCGTGCTCCACGCGTGCGTGGAGTCGGTGAGGCGGGTGTGAGGCACGTCGGGATGTCCGCTGAAGCGGTCGGCGAGAAACCCGATCTCGCGCTCCATGAACTCCTCGGGAAGATCTTCGAGCTCGTACCCGATGCCCAGATCCACGTGGTGCAGCTCGACCTCGACCCACCGCCGGAACGGCACTCGGGCAGCCGTGTCGGTGACTCCGTTGCGCAGCTCCACCGTGCGGGACCAGTCCGCTGGAGCGGCCCCCGTCTCCTGGAAGCGGTCCGCGCTCGCACGTACGTCCGCGAGCTGTGCGTCCAGGGGGCGCGGGGCGTCTCGCTCGATGTCGCCGTCCCGGGCGTCGCCGGAGGGGTACATGGGGCGGCCTTCGAGGACGTTCACGAGAGCGTCCGCGTTGCGGGCGAGGTGGGCGAGTACGTGGCCGCGGCTCCAGCCGGGGAGTCGTGACGGTTCGGCCACAGAAGCGTTGTCCAGTTCGGTGGCTGCGCTGAGCAGCCGTTCGGTCGCGTCACGTACAGACGCCAGGTCGCGCACATGATCAATCATGGGGCCGACCCTAACTCGGCCACACCTTCGGGTGAAGGTGGTCGAGGGCCCCCGCAATTCGAATGCGCGTGCTATAGGCTCGAGCGCGGCGTCGGGCATGCTGGAGAGCCCGGGATTGTTGTCAACCAGGGAAACCAACCGGCGCTGTCAGTGGCTCCCCCTAGTCTGGAAAAGACGGGGGCCTCGCCCCTGTCACTTCTCTCAAGAAAGGTGCGGACCGGCGTGGCCGACCGTCTCATCGTCCGTGGAGCGCGCGAGCACAATCTGAAGAATGTCTCGCTCGACCTCCCGCGCGACTCGCTCATCGTCTTCACGGGCTTGTCGGGGTCGGGCAAGTCCTCCCTCGCCTTCGACACGATCTTCGCCGAGGGCCAGCGCCGCTATGTCGAGTCGCTCTCGTCGTACGCCCGGCAGTTCCTCGGCCAGATGGACAAGCCGGACGTCGACTTCATCGAGGGCCTCTCCCCGGCGGTCTCCATCGACCAGAAGTCGACCTCGCGCAACCCGCGCTCGACGGTCGGCACCATCACCGAGGTCTACGACTACCTGCGCCTGCTCTTCGCGCGCATCGGCAAGCCGCACTGTCCCGAGTGCGGTCGTCCCATCACGCGCCAGTCACCGCAGGCCATTGTCGACAAGGTCCTGGAGCTGTCGGAGGGGAGCCGCTTCCAGGTCCTTTCGCCGCTGGTGCGCGAGCGCAAGGGAGAGTTCGTCGACCTCTTCGCCGACCTCCAGACCAAGGGGTACAGCCGGGCCCGGGTCGACGGCGAGACGATCCAGCTCACCGAGCCGCCCAAGCTGAAGAAGCAGGAGAAGCACACCATTGAGGTGGTCGTCGACCGCCTCACGGTCAAGGAGGGCGCCAAGCGTCGCCTGACCGACTCCGTGGAGACGGCCCTCGGCCTGTCCGGCGGCATGGTCGTGCTCGACTTCGTCGACCTTCCCGCCGACGACCCCGAGCGCGAGCGCATGTACTCGGAGCACCTGTACTGCCCATACGACGATCTGTCCTTCGAGGAGCTGGAGCCCCGCTCGTTCTCCTTCAACTCGCCCTTCGGCGCCTGCCCCGAATGCACCGGTATCGGTACGCGCATGGAGGTCGACCCCGAGCTGATCGTCCCGGACGAGGAGAAGTCCCTCGACGAGGGCGCCATCCACCCCTGGTCGCACGGGCACACCAAGGACTACTTCGGGCGGCTCGTCGGAGCTCTCGCGGATGCGTTGGGATTCCGGACCGACATCCCCTTCGCCGGTCTTCCGCAGCGCGCCAGAAAGGCGCTGCTCTACGGCCACAAGACGCAGATCGAGGTCCGCTACCGCAACCGCTACGGACGCGAGCGCCTGTACACCACGCCCTTCGAAGGGGCCGTTCCCTTCGTCAAGCGGCGCCACAGCGAGGCCGAGAGTGACGCGAGCCGTGAGCGCTTCGAGGGCTATATGCGCGAGGTGCCCTGCCCCACCTGTGAGGGCACGCGCCTGAAGCCGCTCGTCCTCGCGGTCACCGTCATGGAGAAGTCGATCGCCGAGGTCTCCGCCATGTCCATCAGCGACTGCGCGGACTTCCTGGGCGAGCTGAAGCTCAACGAGCGCGACAAGAAGATCGCCGAGCGCGTCCTGAAGGAGGTCAACGAACGACTGCGCTTCCTGGTCGACGTCGGCCTCGACTACCTCTCGCTGAACCGCGCGGCCGGCACCCTCTCCGGCGGTGAGGCCCAGCGCATCCGGCTGGCCACCCAGATCGGTTCCGGACTCGTAGGCGTGCTGTACGTCCTCGACGAGCCCTCCATCGGTCTGCACCAGCGCGACAACCACCGACTGATCGAAACCCTGGTCCGGCTGCGCGACATGGGCAACACGCTCATCGTCGTCGAGCACGACGAGGACACCATCAAGGTCGCCGACTGGGTCGTCGACATCGGCCCCGGCGCGGGTGAGCACGGCGGCAAGGTCGTGCACAGCGGCCCCTTGAAGGAGCTGCTCGCCAACCCCGAGTCCGTGACCGGCCAGTACCTGTCGCGCAAGCGGGAGATCGCCACGCCGGACATCCGCCGCCCCACCGACCCGAGCCGCAGGCTCACGGTGCACGGCGCCCGGGAGAACAACCTCCAGGACATCGACGTGTCCTTCCCCCTGGGCGTCCTGACGGCCGTCACGGGTGTGTCGGGCTCCGGCAAGTCGACGCTGGTCAACGACATCCTGTACACGCACCTGGCCCGCGAGCTGAACGGCGCGAGGAACGTTCCGGGGCGGCACACGCGCGTGGAGGGCGACGACCTCGTCGACAAGGTCGTGCACGTCGACCAGTCGCCCATCGGCCGCACGCCCCGGTCCAACCCGGCGACGTACACCGGAGTCTTCGACCACGTCCGCAAGCTGTTCGCCGAGACGACCGAGGCGAAGGTGCGGGGCTACCTTCCCGGCCGCTTCTCCTTCAACGTCAAGGGCGGCCGCTGCGAGAACTGCTCCGGTGACGGCACCATCAAGATCGAGATGAACTTCCTGCCGGACGTGTACGTACCCTGTGAGGTCTGCCACGGGGCGCGCTACAACCGGGAGACCCTGGAGGTCCACTACAAGGGCAAGTCCATCTCCGAGGTCCTCGACATGCCGATCGAGGAGGCCCTCGGCTTCTTCGAGGCCGTCCCGGCGATCGCCCGCCACCTGAGGACGCTCAACGACGTCGGCCTCGGCTACGTCCGGCTCGGCCAGTCCGCGCCGACGCTGTCCGGCGGTGAGGCGCAGCGCGTCAAGCTCGCGAGCGAGCTGCAGAAGCGTTCCACGGGCCGCACGGTGTACGTGCTCGACGAGCCGACCACCGGTCTGCACTTCGAGGACATCAGCAAGCTCATCACGGTGCTGTCCGGCCTGGTCGACAAGGGCAACACGGTCATCGTCATCGAGCACAACCTCGATGTCATCAAGACCGCGGACTGGGTCGTCGACATGGGCCCCGAGGGCGGCAACGGCGGTGGTCTCGTGATCGCCGAGGGCACACCCGAGGAAGTCGCCAGTGTTCCCGCCAGCCACACCGGCAAGTTCCTGCGCGAGATCCTCGGCGCCGACCGGATCAGCGACGCCGCCCCCGTGCCGGCCGCTCGCAAGGCCGCTGCCAAGAAGACGCTGGCGGCCAAGGCGACGACGAGGAAGACGGCCACCAAGACCGTCAGCAACAACACGGCTACCAATAAGGCGGCCACGGTCACGAAGAAGGCGACCCCCGCGAAGAAGACCACACGGGCTCGCAAGGCCTGACAAAATCCCAGAAAACGGCGCCCCATGGGAACTCCCCGTGGGGCGCCGTCCGTTGCACAGTCAGCCGCGCGGTCCCTGGGGCTCGACGAACCGCATGCCCAGACCGAACGGGGATGCCGGCTCAACGGGCGGCGGGGCGAGGCGCTGCGGGCGGTCGGCAGCTGAGCGTCTCGTTACGGGGTGCCGAGCTCGGAGGCGTACGGCGGTTCGGCTCCCGCGCGTGAGCAGGTGATCGCGGCCGCGCGGGCGGCGAAGCGCAGGAGTTCGGTCCAGCCCTCAGGGCTCAGGTCGGCCAGCGCGGTCGGTGACAGGGCGTCCCGTGCGGCCAGGCCGTGCAGCAGTGCCGCGTTCACCGTGTCGCCGGCGCCGATGGTGTCCACGACGTCGACGGGTTCGCCGGGCACGGAGTGGACCGCGCCGTCGCGGGTGAACACCGTCAGACCGTCGCCGCCCTGGGTGATCACCACGGCTGCCGGACCGGACGCCAGCCACTCGCGCGGGGTCCCGCCCAGCCACAGGGCGTCCTCCTGCGAGAGCTTGAGGAGCGACACCGACGGCAGCCAGTTCTTGAACCGGGCCCGGTAGGCATCGGGGTCGGGGATCAGCCCGACGCGGATGTTCGGGTCGAGCGTGGTGAACACGCCTCGCGCTGCGGCGGTCCGCATCAGGTCCTCGTAGGCGCTCGCGCCCGGTTCCAGGACGAGCGAGCAGGTGCCGAAGGACACCGCGCGTGTGGCGTCGGGGAGTTGGGCGGGTGCGGAGAAGAGGCGGTCCGCCGTGCCTTCGACGTAGAAGGAGTACGCGGCCGAGCCGTCCGTGCCGATCGTGGCGACCGCGAGGGTGGTGGGCTGCGTGCCGCGCTGCACGGCCGACACGTCGACGCCCGCCTCGGTCAGCCCGCCCAGGAGAGCCTCGCCGAACGCGTCGTACGAGACCCGGGAGCAGAAGGCCGTGGGGGAGCCGAGGCGGACGAGTGCCACCGCTGTGTTGTAGGGGCCGCCGCCGAGCCGCGGCAGCAGGCCCGCGAGGGCGCCCGCACCTTGCGGTACCAGATCGATCAGGGCCTCACCTGCGACGACGATCACGACTCGGATCCTTTCCTGTGGCTCTCGGGGCTCTTGGAGCCCTCGGGGCAGCCGCACGAGGTGCGGTGGACGAAGGCGGAAGGCAGCCGGACGGTACGGCTCGGACGGCCGGGTGAAGCCAGCCGTTCCAGGAGCAGCTGGACGGCCTGGGCTCCGATCTCCTTGCTGGGCTGGGAGATCACGGTAAGCCGGGGCGTGAACAGGTCCGCCCAGGAGAAGTCGTCGAAGCAGCACAGTGCCATGTCGTGCGGCACGGACAGGTTCAGCCCGCGCAGCGCCCGCAGCGCGCCGATGGTCATGGCGTTGTTGGCGGTGACGAGCGCGGTAGGCGGCGACGCGAGGGACAGCAGGGCGTGCGCGGCCCCCTCTGCGGCCTCCGCCTGCGAGTCGCCGTGCGCTACGAGCCGTTCGTCGTACGGGAGTCCGGCGTGCGCGAGGCCGTGGCGGTAGCCGGTGATCCGCTCGTTCGTGGTGCTCAGCCCCGGCAGGCCCGCGACCAGTCCGATGCGCTGGTGGCCCAGTTCCGCGAGGTGGGTGACCAGCTGCTTCATGGGCTCGGCGTTCTCGGTGCAGACCTGGTCGAAGCGGAAGGTGTCCTCGGCGGGGGACTCGACGAGCCGGTCCAGGAACACCGTGGGCACGTCATGCTGGCCGAGGTAGCTCAGCAGGGCGTCAGGATGCGCCGAGGGCGCGATGATCATTCCGTCTACGCGTCGCTCGTGCAGCAGTTGGACGATCTTCCGCTCGTGCCCTGCGTCGTCGTGCGGATCTGCGAGCAGCAGGCTGTAGCCGTGCTCCAGGGCGTCGGCCTCCACGCCCTGGAGGATCTCCGTGAAGTACGGGTTGCTGATCGCCGACACCGCGAGGCCGATGGACCGCGTGCGTGAGGTGGCCAGCGAACGGGCCAGGGTGTTAGGCGTGTATCCGAGCTCGTCGATGGCGTCGAGGACGGCCTGGCGCGTCTGCGGCAGCACCGGGCGGGTGTCGTTGAGCACGTGTGAGACGGTCGCGATGGACACGCCCGCGCGCTGGGCCACATCGACCATCGTCGCCATGGTGCTCCCCTCTGGAACCCGGTTGTTCGCACGGGACCGTATCCCATTCGGGGGCCTGACGTAAACGCTTACGTCAACACGGATGTAAGCGTTTACGCGCTGCGTTTACGGGCTGCGCTTGCGCGCTGCGCTTGCGTAAGCGTTTGCGCCAGCGCTTGCGCATGCGTTTGCGTAAGCGTTTACGTCCCGGCCTCGCGCCGGATTACCCCCGCCTCAGACGGAATGATCTGTACCGGTATCGTCGGCATGTGCCGACCTTCGTCGCACCGTCCGACACACCTCCGTCGCAACCGCCGACGCACCGAACCCCGCCTCGACCAGTGGAGATGCCATGCCCGGCCGACCGTCCGCGAGCCGCCGTACCGTCCTGCGGGGAGCGGCGCTCACGCCGGTAGCCGGGCTTGCCCTCAGTGCGTGCTCCGGGGGCGGCGCAGGCGGCGGGGGGCCCGCGACGCCGACCGCGCCCGTGGAGCTGGGCGCGGAGAGCGAGATCGCCAAGGGTGGCGCCAAGCTGTACCGGGACCGGAACGTCGTGGTCAGCCGCGCCGACAACGGTTCGCTCAAGGCCTTCAGCTCGATCTGCACGCACGCCGGGTGTGCCATCGACAAGCTGGAGGGCACGACGCTCACGTGCCCGTGCCACGGCAGTGAGTTCGACGCCACGACGGGCAAGGTGCTGCATGCGCCGGCCACCGTGCCACTGAACGAACTGTCGGTGGAGGCCAGGGACGGGAAGATCATCGCCGGGCCGGGTGCCTGAGCCTCCGCCTGACCCTGCCTGAGCCCTCCCTGATCCTGGCCTGAGCCCTCCGCCTGATCCTGCCTGAGCCCCCGCCTGGGCGAGCCGGCGACTATGACCGATCGCTCAATCCCAGTCCCATCCGATTCCCACGATTCCCGACCGCACCCTCGGCTCGACCAGATGCACTGAACGGTGGCGACCGCTCAGCGTCAGCTCCTGGCGGCCGCTGCGCGGAGCCGCCGCCGAGTGCTGCGTGAACTGATGGCAGCGAATGGGCAGCGCCTGCTCGGCGAACCGTACTTGGAGCGCGTACTGGCCGCCCGCGAAGCTGAACCCGCGGACGTACTCGCTGGACGCACCGGCCGTGCCGTCCTCGAAGCCGTAGCGGAAGAGGAACGTGTCGCCCGCGCGCAGGCGAGTGTCGAAGAGCAGCTCGGCCACGAACACCCCGGTGTCGTGATGCCGGCGCACCCGCCCGGTACGGCAGTTCTCCAGAGCTCGTACCGCCATCCGCTCCGGAGCGCATCCCGGATCGCCGTGGTGGATGGCCACATAGCGGTCCACGCCGTCCTTGTGGGCACGCACTATGTGGTGTGACTCGCGGCCGAGCAGCTCGCGGTGAGCGCCGATGTGTACGCGTTCGTGGTGACCAATGGTGTGCAGTCCGCCGTCGACCGGTGACTCCAGCTCGGCCAGGAGCCGCTCCAGGACGCCGGAGGCCTCCACCAGGGAGCGGTACGAACGGCCCGCGGGGCCCGTCGGATCGGAACGCTCGTCGGCCTTGGCGAGCAGCCGGATCAGCGACTCGTCCGGGAGCTGGAGGATCTCCTCCAGGGCGCGTACGGCCCGCAGCGACTCGGGGCGCTGCGGGCGCCGGGCCCCCTGCTGCCAGTAACTCAGACTCGTGACCCCGACCTTGACCCCGTAGCGGGACAGGTGGTGCTGTACGCGTTGCAGGGGGAGTCCGCGGGCGGCGATCGCGGCGCGCAGGGCGACATGGAAAGGGCCGCCCCGCAGGGCCGTATCCAGTTCCGCCGTGACGACGTCCGCGTGCTGTGTGCCGTGCCGCATGCAGGGGCCTCTCTGTGAATGCACACCACGGCTGGTCGGGCCGCACGCGCGGGTCGTCGGGGCCGCCAGGTCGGCGCGCGGGTCCGTTCACACGCGTCGGCCGCCGTTCACGCCCCGAGTTCCCCCGCATTGAAGCGTGTTGACCAAGCCCCGACAACACCTGATGCTCAACATGCTTCACCGCAGCGTCCGGACGTGCTCCTCCACTCCTCGAACCCCACTCGGGAGGAACGCGATGCGGCACAGAAAACTCTCGCTCTCGCAGCGGTCCTGGCCGGCCTCGGCGCCGCGCCGACGTGCGCGACGGGGGCGCCGCGCCGGGGTGCGCGACGGGCGCGACTCCGACGGCGGGCCACCGTCTAGGCGGCCCCAGCCGCGGCACCACCACATCCCGGGCGCCCACCGCTCGCCCGGTTCATGTTCCTGGCGACCCAGGGGAGCCGGGGCTATGACCGACGCATCGCAGCAGCGCCGCGCGGACGGATCGTCCTCCACGACGATTTGCTGCTAGGGAGGGCCTGGCGAGCCTCTGCGAGCGCCTCGGCTATGCGGTGGCCGGTCAGGGCTGCGACGTCGTACGGCTCGTGGAGCTGGTCACCGACGAGCGCCAGGACGTGGCGATGGTCGACACCAGGACGTGGCGATGGTCGACACCAGGACCTGGCAATCGTCGATATGCGGATGCCGCCGGACCACTCGACCGAAGCGTTGAAGGCGGCCCGGACGATCCGCGAGCGCCACCCGGACAGCGGCATCCTGGGCCCTGTCGGCGTTTGTCGGCGTTTGTCGGGGTCGTGGGCGCCCCGGAGCTGCTGGCGGGCGGGCGCAGGGGTCGGCCGCCTCCTCAAGAGGAGCCGAATCACGGTCGCGGACCAGTTCGTCGATTCGCTCACACGTCCGCAGCGTCCTGTGCGGGCTCCGCCTGCACGAGGACACCGATGATCACCGCCGCGTGCCGGCGGTGCCGACGTTCATGGAGTCGCGCCAGGGCCGGTCCGCGGTTGTCCACAGGGGCGCCGCGCTGTCAGCCCTCGCCAGTAGGGTGTGTGACATGGCCGATCCCTCCAGCTACCGCCCCAAGCCGGGACAGATCCCGGACTCTCCCGGGGTGTACAAATTCCGCGACGAGCACCGCCGGGTGATCTACGTCGGAAAGGCGAAGAGCCTGCGCCAGCGCCTGGCCAACTACTTCCAGGACCTGACGACCCTGCACCCGCGCACCCGCACCATGGTCACCACGGCCGCGTCGGTGGAGTGGACGGTCGTGTCCACGGAGGTCGAGGCGCTTCAGCTGGAGTACTCCTGGATCAAGGAGTACGACCCCAGGTTCAACGTCAAATACCGCGACGACAAGAGCTATCCGTACCTCGCGGTGACGATGAACGAGCAGTTCCCGCGCGTGCAGGTGATGCGCGGCCAGAAGAAGAAGGGCGTGCGCTACTTCGGCCCGTACGGACACGCGTGGGCGATCCGCGACACCGTGGACCTGCTGCTGCGCGTCTTCCCCGTCCGCACCTGCTCCGCCGGCGTCTTCAAGAACGCGGCCCGCACCGGCCGCCCCTGCCTCCTCGGCTACATCGGCAAGTGCTCCGCACCCTGCGTCGAGCGCGTCTCGCCCGAGGAACACCGCGAACTGGCGGAGGAATTCTGCGATTTCATGGCAGGCCGTACGGGGACGTACATCCGCCGCCTGGAGAAGCAGATGACGGACGCGGCCGACGAGATGGAGTACGAGCGGGCGGCGCGCCTGCGCGACGACATCGAGGCCCTGAGGAAGGCCATGGAGAAGAACGCGGTCGTGCTCGCCGACGCGACCGACGCCGACCTGATGGCCGTCGCCGAGGACGAGCTGGAAGCCGCCGTGCAGATCTTCCACGTACGCGGCGGTCGCGTGCGCGGCCAGCGTGGCTGGGTCACCGACAAGGTGGAGGCCGTCACCACCAGTGACCTCGTCGAGCACGCGCTCCAGCAGCTCTACGGGGAGGAGACGGGCGACTCCGTGCCCAAGGAGGTGCTCGTTCCCGCGCTGCCCGACCCGGTGGACCCCGTCCAGCAGTGGCTCACCGAGCGCCGCGGGTCGAACGTGTCGCTCCGCATCCCGCAGCGCGGCGACAAGAAGGCACTCATGGAGACCGTGCAGCGCAACGCGCTCCAGGCGCTCGTCCTGCACAAGACCAAGCGTGCCTCCGACCTGACCACCCGCTCGCGCGCCCTGGAGGAGATCGCCGAGGCGCTCGACCTGGACAGCGCGCCCCTGCGGATCGAGTGCTACGACATCTCGCATCTCCAGGGCGACGACGTCGTGGCCTCGATGGTCGTCTTCGAGGACGGGCTCCAGCGCAAGAGCGAGTACCGGCGCTTCCAGATCAAGGGCTTCGAGGGGCAGGACGACGTCCGGTCCATGCACGAGGTGATCACGCGTCGCTTCAGGCGCTATCTCGCCGAGAAGGAGAAGACTGGGGAGTGGACGGACGGTGACGACCTGAAGGAGGAGGACGACGGCCGCCCCAAGCGTTTCGCCTACCCCCCGCAGCTCGTCGTCGTCGACGGCGGCCAGCCGCAGGTCGCGGCCGCCAAGAAGGCCCTCGACGAGCTCGGCATCGACGACATCGCCGTATGCGGCCTCGCCAAGCGACTGGAGGAGGTGTGGCTGCCGGACGAGGGCGACCCGGTGGTCCTGCCGCGCACCAGCGAGGGCCTCTATCTGCTCCAGCGGGTTCGTGACGAGGCCCACCGCTTCGCGATCACCTATCAGCGCGCCAAGCGGGCCAAGCGCTTCCGGTCGAGCCCTCTGGACGATGTGCCGGGGTTGGGCGAGATGCGCAAACAGGCACTGATCAAGCACTTCGGCTCAGTGAAAAAGCTGCGATCCGCGACAATCGACCAGATCTGTGAGGTTCCCGGCATAGGCCGCAAGACGGCCGAGACGATCGCCGTGGCCCTGGCCCAGGCGGCTCCGGCCGCACCCGCCGTGAACACGGCGACTGGAGAGATCATGGAAGACGAGGAACACGGGACGCCCGAAACGACGGCGGGCTCCCCACAGGAGCCCGTGACCGCGGGCGCCTCGGACGAGCGACGGGGGCAGGAGACATGACCGAGCACGACGCGCGCGAACGCGAAGAGGAACGGCCGACGCAGGGCCAGGACGCACACGAAGCGCACAAGGAAACAAGCGAAGAGCACCCGGAGCGCGAAGCACCCCCGGAAGACGGAGCACAGGTGGGTACGGGCATCGAGACGCCCGGAGTCCCCGAGACGGCCATCCCCGAGCTGGTGATCATCTCCGGCATGTCCGGAGCGGGCCGGTCGACGGCCGCCAAGTGTCTGGAGGACCTCGGCTGGTTCGTCGTCGACAACCTGCCGCCCGCGCTGATCCCCACCATGGTGGAGCTCGGCGCCCGCTCCCAGGGCAACGTGGCACGGATCGCGGTCGTCGTGGACGTACGCGGCCGCCGCTTCTTCGACAACCTCCGCGAGTCCCTCGCCGACCTGGAGTCGAAGCACGTCACCCGGCGGATCGTGTTCCTGGAGTCCTCCGACGAGGCCCTGGTGCGCCGATTCGAGTCCGTGCGCAGGCCGCACCCCCTCCAGGGCGACGGCCGCATCGTGGACGGCATCGACGCCGAGCGCGAGCTGCTGCGCGAGCTGCGCGGCGACGCCGACCTGGTGATCGACACCTCCAGCCTGAACGTGCACGAGCTGCGCGCCAAGATGGACGCCCAGTTCGCCGGCGATGAGGAGCCCGAGCTGCGGGCCACCGTCATGTCCTTCGGCTTCAAGTACGGCCTCCCGGTCGACGCCGACCTGGTCGTGGACATGCGCTTCCTGCCCAACCCGCACTGGGTGCCGGAGCTGCGCCCCTTCACCGGCCTGAACGAGGAGGTGTCCGCGTACGTCTTCAATCAGCCCGGCGCCAAGGAGTTCCTCGACCGCTACGCCGAGCTGCTCCAGCTCATCGCCGCCGGATACCGGCGCGAGGGCAAGCGCTATGTGACCGTCGCGGTCGGCTGCACCGGCGGCAAGCACCGCTCGGTCGCCACCTCGGAGAAGCTCGCCGCCCGCCTCGCCTCCCAGGGCGTGGAGACCGTGGTCGTCCACAGGGACATGGGGCGCGAGTGACGGGACGAGCCGCACTGCGGCTGAGCAGGCTGCGCCGGGTGACCCCGGAGGGGTCCGGGGGCAAGCCCGTCGCGGCGCGCGGCGGGAAGCCGCGCCGCCGCGGCACCCAGCCCAAGGTCGTCGCCCTCGGCGGCGGCATGGGCCTGTCCGCCTCGCTCGCCGCGCTGCGCCGGATCACCGGCGATCTGACCGCGGTCGTCACCGTGGCCGACGACGGCGGCTCCAGCGGGCGCCTGCGCGACGAGCTGGGCGTGTTGCCGCCCGGCGACCTGCGCAAGGCCCTGGCCGCGCTGTGCGGTGACGACGACTGGGGCCAGACCTGGGCCCGCGTCATCCAGCACCGCTTCCAGTCCAAGGGCGACCTGCACGAGCACGCGGTCGGCAATCTGCTGATCGTCGCCCTCTGGGAGCAGCTCGGCGATCATGTACAGGCCCTGGACCTGGTCGGCAAGCTCCTGGGCGCGCACGGCCGCGTGCTGCCCATGTCCGCCGTACCGCTCGAGCTCCAGGCCCTGGTCAAGGGCCACGACCCGGACCGTCCCGACGACGTCGACACGGTGCGAGGACAGGCGACCGTGGCGCTCACGCCCGGCGAGGTGCAGTCCGTGCACGTCGTGCCGCACGACCCGCCCGCCGTCCCCGAGGCGGTCGCGGCGGTCCTCGACGCGGACTGGGTGGTCCTCGGACCCGGCTCCTGGTTCTCCTCCGTGATTCCGCATCTTTTGGTGCCCGACCTTCTGGACGCCCTCATCCAGACGAAGGCGCGCCGGGTGCTCTCCCTGAACCTCGCTCCGCAGCCCGGAGAAACCGAAGGCTTCTCCCCGCAGCGTCATTTGGAGGTTTTGGGACGACACGCCCCTAAACTCGCCCTGGACGTGGTGCTGGCCGACGAGGCCGCCGTGCCCGACCGCGACTCACTCACCGATGCCGCCAAGCGGTTCGGCGCCGCGGTCGAGCTGGCGCCGGTGGCCCGGACCGATGGATCTCCGCGGCACGACCCGGAGCTGTTGGCCGCCGCGTACGACCGTATTTTTCGGATGCATGGAAGGATCGGCCCATGGCGATGACGGCAGCGGTGAAGGATGAGATCTCCCGGCTCCCCGTCACCCGGACCTGCTGCAGAAAGGCGGAGGTCTCCGCCCTTCTGCGGTTCGCCGGCGGCCTTCACCTGGTGAGCGGCCGGATCGTGATCGAGGCGGAGCTGGACACCGCGATGGCGGCGCGCCGGCTGAAGCGGGACATCCTGGAGATCTTCGGCCACGGCTCCGAACTGATCGTGATGGCACCCGGCGGGCTGCGCCGCGGCTCCCGCTATGTCGTACGCGTCGTCGCGGGCGGCGACCAGCTGGCCCGCCAGACCGGGCTCGTCGACGGCCGTGGCCGCCCGATCCGCGGGCTGCCCCCGCAGGTGGTCTCGGGGGCCACCTGTGACGCCGAGGCGGCCTGGCGCGGGGCGTTCCTGGCGCACGGCTCGCTCACCGAGCCGGGCCGTTCGTCCTCCCTCGAGGTGACCTGCCCGGGCCCGGAGGCCGCCCTCGCCCTGGTCGGCGCCGCCCGTCGGCTGTCGATCGCCGCGAAGGCCCGCGAAGTACGCGGCGTGGACCGTGTGGTCGTACGGGACGGCGACGCGATCGGGGCTCTGCTCACCCGCCTCGGCGCCCATGAGTCGGTGCTGGCCTGGGAGGAGCGGCGGATGCGCCGCGAGGTCCGTGCCACGGCGAACCGTCTCGCCAACTTCGACGACGCCAACCTGCGCCGCTCGGCCCGCGCCGCCGTCGCCGCCGGGGCCCGTGTGCAGCGCGCCCTGGAGATCCTCGCCGACGAGGTGCCGGAGCATCTCGCCGCCGCCGGACAGCTGCGCATGGAGCACAAGCAGGCCTCCCTGGAGGAGCTGGGCGCGCTCGCCGACCCGCCGCTGACCAAGGACGCGGTGGCCGGTCGTATCCGCCGTCTGCTGGCCATGGCGGACAAGAAGGCGCAGGACCTGGGCATCCCGGGGACGGAGTCAAGCCTCACCGAGGAGATGGCCGACAACCTCGCGGGCTGATCGCCAGGATCGCTCAATACGCCGGTGAGGGCCCCCCCCGGGGGGGGGGGGCCCCGCCGGGGGGGGTGCGGGTGGCGGGCCGGGCATGGAGCAAAAATGT
>NZ_JBEZKJ010000047.1:0-65930 GCF_040651675.1 Streptomyces sp. NPDC048415
GCCGACCGGAATGCTTCCCACAACATCGCCGCTCGCGGTGAGGCTGTGTGGATTGCGGGGCGTGAGTCACGCGCCCCAGCACCTTCCTAGGTGTCCGGACGGAGGAGGCCACACCACAGCCAGTGGTGCCCTACCTCCAAGCCCGGCCGTTTACGACCGGGTCAAGTTGGCAGATCGAGCTGATACTCCACCGCATGGTGCGTGGGCAGATAGCCGAGCGCGTCATTGATGCGGCGCATGGGTGCGTTGCTGTCGGCGGTGTCGGTCAGGAGACCGCCGAGCTCCGGACAGCGCTGCCGGGCGAGGCGGATCGACTCGGCCTTCATCCACAGGCCGAGTCCGTGGCCTCGGTGCTCGGGGAGTACTCCGGTGCCGTAGTGCCGGCCGTCGCCCCGGCCGTCGCCGGGCACGACGAGTTCGGTGAAGCCGACGACCGAGCCGTCCGAGCGGTCCACCGCGGCGACCGTATGGAGCGACTCCCCGCGCTTGGCGATGGCTTCGGCGGCCGACACGACCCGCTCCACGTCCCACACGACCCTCCCGTAGTCGGTCTCCTCCATCGGCATGTCGTCCATCGCCCGCCGGGAGTCGGCAAACGTCCGGGCCAGCTCGGCCGGCACGGTGCCGTCCCAGTGCGTCAACTCGTAGCGGTCATGCGGCCGTTCGG
The DNA here is from genome assembly GCF_040651675.1 of Streptomyces sp. NPDC048415. Lineage (NCBI taxonomy): Bacteria > Bacillati > Actinomycetota > Actinomycetes > Kitasatosporales > Streptomycetaceae > Streptomyces > Streptomyces sp. NPDC048415. Next base: position 668 of record NZ_JBEZKJ010000047.1, read on the forward strand.
CTATCTCGGTGATCCATGCGAGGTCCACGTCCGCCGGCGCGAGGCACGCGTACGTCAGCGCCAGCACCCGGCGGAAGCCGCGCGCCGCCAGGAACCGGTCGCCGGGGGAGCCGACTTCTGCCTGCGCGACCAGCGACCGCCGTCCCTCGTCCCGTGCCGCGCGGACGGCCGCGTCCAGGAGGCGGCTGCCCACTCCCTGCCGCCGCTCGGCGGGGTGTACGGCGATCTCCAGCTCGCAGAGATGCTCCTGCCCCTCCCTGGTGAACAGCCGCACAAACGCCGAGCCCACGGGTACCCCCTCGGCACCGGAGGCCAGCCAGGCCAGACGCCGGCTCGACGGTGTGGACTCGGGATCGATCAGCGGCGTGATGCCTGGCGGCAAGGTCGCTCCTGGGTGTCGGCGTGCGGGGGCGAAGCCCGCAGAACCTAGCCGTACCGGCGCGAGCCCCGCAACACAATTGAGCGCCCGCCGTGGCCAGCTGGGCCCGCGCCCGCAAGCGCACAGCGACCGGACCGCGCCCCGCCGCCGCGCAGCGCCTCGCCGCGAAAGCACTCACGCGGCCCTACCACGCGCGCGCATCCGCCCCGCCCGTCAGCGGTGCGCCTTCGCCCGGTCCAGTGCCGCGACGCCGAGCGCCGCCAGGCCGATCTGAATGAGCCATTCGATCCAGTCGACGCCCTTCGTGTCGGCGACGCCAAAAGCGGCGGCGATCCCTGCGCCGATGAACGCCGCCACGATGCCGACGACGATCGTCCACAGGATGCCGATGCGCTGGCGTCCTGGGACGACGAGCCGCCCCAGCACACCAATGATGATGCCGATGATGATGGCACTGATGATGCCTGAGATCTCCATTTCCGCCCCTCTTTGTCGTTCCCCGCAGTTATGTATGTGCCCCCTTGGCGCGGAGGCAGTCCGCTCCGCTTCGGGCGTCTCGGGCTGCGCTGAGACGCCGTCCTGTTCAGCCACCGTTCCGCCATGTACCGTTCAAGAATCTGTCGCGTGGAGGACGGCCAACTTCCGTTCTACGCGCGGAGAATTGGCGCCCCGCACCGCCTCTCCCCACCCCTCACGGAGGTCCGCCGGATGCTCGGATTCAGAAGATCCCGCCACAGACTCACCACGGCGCTGGCCGTGTTCGGACTGCTCATCACGGGCGCCGCCGTCCAGGCGGCCACCGCCGCCCCGGCCCACGCGGCCACCACCCATCGCGTCCTGTTCGACAATGGCCACGCCGAGACGGCAGGCAACGCCGACTGGATCATCTCCACCAGCCAGCCCGACCCGCTCGGCCAGGACTCCTCCCCGTCCTCCGAGACCGACTGGACCGGCGCGCTCTCCTCGTGGGGCGTGGCCCTGCAGAAGACGGGCAGCTACAGCCTCAAGACACTGCCTTCGGGCTCCAGCCTCACCTACGGCGGCACCGCGGCGACCGATCTGTCGAACTTCGACGAGCTGGTGCTGCCCGAGCCCAACACGCTCTTCACCACCGCCGAGAAGACCGCCATCATGACGTTCGTGAAGAACGGCGGCGGCCTGTTCATGATCTCCGACCACACCGGCGCCGACCGCAACAACGACGGCTACGACGCGGTCGAGATCCTCAACGACCTGATGACCAACAACAGCGTCGACAGCACCGACCCGTTCGGCTTCTCCATCGATTCGCTGAGCATCAGCTCCGACTACCCGAGCGCCATCAGCGACAGCTCCAACGCGGTCCTGCACGGCTCGTTCGGCACCGTCACCAAGAGCCTGATCGCCAGCGGTACGACGGCCACCCTCAAGCCCGCCGACAACTCGGCCGTCAAGGGCCTGCTCTACCGGACCGGTTACTCCGGAAACACCGGCGCCTTCTTCGCCACCAGCACCTTCGGCAGCGGCAAGGTCGCCTTCTGGGGCGACAGTTCGCCGATCGACGACGGTACCGGTCAGTCCGGCAACACGCTGTACGACGGCTGGAACGACACCGGCGCCACCAACGCCGCGCTCGCCCTGAACGCCACCGAATGGCTCGCGGGCGCCGGCAGCAGCGGTGGCGGCGGAGGCGGCACCTGCACGGCCGCCCAGCTGCTCGCCAACCCCGGTTTCGAGTCCGGCAGCACGTCCTGGACCGCCACCAGCGGCGTCATCACCAACAGCAGCAGCGAAGCCGCCCGTACCGGCTCGTACAAGGCATGGCTGAACGGCTACGGCTCGGCCAACACCGACACCCTCTCCCAGTCGGTCACCGTCCCGTCCGGCTGCTCGGCCACCCTGAGCTTCTACCTCCACGTGGACACGGCCGAGACGAGCACCAGCACGGCGTACGACACCCTCAAGGCCCAGGTCGTCAACAGCAGCGGCACGGTCCTGTCGACCCTGGCCACGTACTCGAACCTGAACGCGGCCTCGGGCTACACGCAGCGGTCCTTCAGCCTCGGCACCACCTACGCCGGGCAGACTGTCACGATCAAATTCACCGGCACCGAAGGCTCCACGCTCCAGACGTCGTTCGTCATCGACGACACGGCGCTCAATGTGAGCTGAGCGAAGGGCGGGCCCGAACCCCCGGGCCCGCCCTTCCTCCCGCCTCCGCCTATGTCGCCGGAACGGTCTGCTCCGCCGTGTTCCACCCCGAGACCCGCACCCGAGGCGTGGACCCGTGCAGATCGGCTGTTCGGTACGTGGCGGTCAGAGTCGTCGACTCGCCGGGCCACAGGGTGACCTGGTTGTCGGACCACTCAACAGGCAGCATTGGCTTGCCCTTTGCGTCCACGAGGTGCACATCGGTGAGAAGCGACGGCGTCTTGCCCGACCCGGTGTTGCGTACGGTGACTGTTGTCGTGGACGTGCCGCCCGGGCCCGAAGAGGTGGACGCCGAAGCCGAGACGGACGCCCGCCCCATGGAGTCGAGCCCCTTGAGATCCGCGTAGCTGGTCGTCGGCGTGTAGTACCAGTCGGTGTTGGCCCAGTCGATGGTGTCCGGCCTGGTGGACAGCCAGTAGACGTTGCGGCTGACCTCCTTGCCCTTCGCATCGGTCAGGATCAGCCGTGCGAGATACGTCGTCGACAGCCCGCTCACCGAGGACGGCACCGTGAGCGCGGTGCTCCGCGCCCCGTCGCCGCCCACGCTCATACCGCTCGCCGCCTTGTCGTACTTCTGCGTACCGTCGGTGTTGAAGAGCGTGACCCGGGCGGTGAGTCCGGACGCGGACGCGTGCCGGTTGTTCACCACCACGACCGAGCGGTTGTCGTACGAGTACTGGATGTGCAGCGGCTCGTTGGCCTTCTTGGCGCCGAAGTAGGCACCGCCCTGGTCGAGGTAACGGTCCATCAACTGCCAGTGCAGCGACGTCCATCCGCTGTTGAACATCCAGTAGACGACACCGGTCGCGGGCTTCGCGGAGTCGGTGGCGTTGCGTCCGTATGCCTCGTACTGCGCGCGCACGTTCTCGTACTGGGCGAGCTGCGCCTTGCGTACATAGTCGGTGAGGCCGGTCGGTGCGCCGTAGCGGCCGGCCAGGGCGGCGTTGTAGATCTTGAGGGTGCCGAAGGTCGGCGACGGCGAGCGGTGGTACTGCTTGGCGTCCGGGTTCTTCCAGAGGGTGTCCAGCTCGGCGGGGGACATCATGCGGTGCAGGGTGTCGAGGGTGGGGATGTCGGGGCCCGCGCTGGTCTCGGAGTTGAAGCCGGTGGCCCCGCCCTCGCGCTTGGCATACCAGTAGTTCGGCGGGATCCAGTCGTAGGGGCCGGTCATCTTCATGCCGGAACTGCCACTGAGCGGTGAGGACTTGTCCGAGGCGGCGGCGACCACGGGGGTCGGCCAGTCGGCGGACTTCAGGGCGTCGAGGTAGTTCTTCTCGATGGTCGCGTCCGGTGCGAAGTCGCTGCCGATGAGGAACGAGATGACGCTGGGGTGGTCACGCAGCCGCGCTGCCTCGGCGGCCATCGACGCCTTGGCGACCGGGTAGTCGGCGGCGGTCCATTTGTCCCCCGACTCGCTGCCGTTGACGTTCCCCTCCCACTTGTCGCAGCACTCCCAGCCCGGCAGCGTGAGGATGCCGTACCGGTCGGCGAGGTCGAAGAACTCGTCCGGCTCGATGTGACCTTCCAGGCGGATGGTGTTGAGGCCCAGGTCCAGCGCGTACTTCAGCCGGTCCTCGACGTACGTCCGGTCCCAGCGCAGGAACTCGTCGGGGGACCAGCCGCCGCCCTTGATCAGCACCTTGCGGCCGTTGATGCTGTACTGCCGTGCGCCGTCGGAGTTGAGCGGCGCCTTCACGTCGCGGATGCCGAAGTCGTCGTGCGCGGTGTCGGAGGCGGTGCCGGCGACGGAGGCGGTCAGATCGAGGCCGTACAGCGGCTGTCCGCCCATGCCCGCGGGCCACCACACCTTCGGTGACGTCAGACGCAGGCGGGGGAATTCGGCCGGTGTGAAGGTGACCGTCCTCGTCTCGTGCGCGGCGAGCGGGACGGTCTTGGTGAAGGACACCGAACCGATGCTCCCGGAGACCGTGGCCGTCACGGCGGCGTCCGTCTCGTTGCGCGCCTTCGCCTTCACCGTGAGGTCCGCGGAGGCGAGGGAGGGGACATCGAGCCTGGTCACCACGTGTGCGTCGCGCAGTGCGACCGGTCCGCCGCGGCGGACCAGGACATCGCGGACGATGCCCATGTTCTGGTCGGGCGGCGGCTGGAGCCAGTCGATCCAGCCCATGGTGAGCTTCTTGTTCGGCTCGTTGGGCTGGATGCGGAAGGCGACCGTGTTGGTGCCCGCCCGCACCAGTGAGGTGATGTCCAGCTCATGGTGCGTGTACGCGCCCGCCACATCGGCGGCCTTGGCGACCTGCCGGCCGTTGACGTACACGTCAGCCGCCGAGATCACCCCGCTGAAGTCCAGATAGCTGCGCTCGGAGGTGGCGGCGACCGTGAAGTCGGAGCGGTACCACCACGGCACGGCGAAGTCGGCCTTCGGAATCCTCTGCAGGTTCGTCGAGTGGAACGGATCCGCGTACATCCCGTTCGCGAGCAGCGCCGCGAGGACCGTGGAGCGGGAGCCCGCCGGGTACCAGCCGCTCGCCGGATAGCCGGGGCTCGAGACAGCGGCCGCCGAGTCGCTGACCTTGGCGCTCGACTGGATCGCGTACCCCGTGAGCGCGGTGGCACTGCCCGCGGCGGAGGTCACCGCGGTGACCCGCGCGCGCGGCGCGGCGGGCGGCCCAGGGCTACGATCCCCGGCCCACGCGCTCGTCGTGAGGGTGCACAGGAGGCCCAGAGCGACGGCGGCCGTGGCGAGGCGCCGTCGTGAGGCAGGGCGGTGGAACACGGTGGTCTCCTTGGGGGATGGGGGAGCATCCGCGCTACGACACTGCAAGTTAGGAAACTTTACTAACTGGCCCCACAAGCTAGGCGGCTGCGTAACTCATGTCAATCACCGCAGGCGCCGTTCAGGAGACCGACCGCCGCTCGAACACCACGTCCCGCGCCGTCCCCAGAGCCGTCGCCACCGCACCCAGCAGCACCGCGTCCTCGCCCAGCCGACTGGGCACGATCTTCGGCCGCAACGGTGTGAGGGAGCGCAGGGTCTCGCGTATGAGCGGCAGCAGCAGGTCGACGCTGTGGCCCACCCCGCCGCCCAGAACCACCAGATCGGGATCGAGCACCGCGGCCGCCGCCGCCACCGTGTGCGCGATCCGCTCGCCCTCCAGCCGAACCGCCTGCACCGCGGCGGAATGTCCTTCGCGCGCCGCGTCGAACACCGCCTTCGCCGTGAGCTGCCCGGTCATGCCGAAGTGCCGCGCCGCCTCGACGACGGCCACGCCCGACACCGCGTCCTCCAGCGTTTCCGGCTTCTGCCGCCCCGGCCACGGCAGGAAGCCGATCTCCCCGGCCCCGCCGTGCGCTCCCGTGAACAGCCGCCCCTCACTCACCACGCCCATGCCGAGACCGGTGCCGATCATGATGTACGCGAACAGCCGGGTGCCCGCGCCGACTCCGTACGTGTACTCGCCCAGCGCCGCCAGGTTCGCGTCGTTGTGCACCTCCAGTGGGATGCCCAGCTCCTCGCGCATCCGGTCGAAGAGACCCGCGCGGCCCCAACCGGGCAGATGCATCGCGTACCGCACCCGGCGCTGCTTCTCGTCGTACACGCCGGGCGTGCCCACCACCGCGTGGGCCACCTCGTGAGCGCCCACACCGGAGTTGGCCACGACCTGGTGGGCGGTGGAAACCACCAGATCGGCCATGGCGCCGGAGGTGCGGGCCCGGTTGCGTACGTCGGCCCGCGCGACCACCGCGCCGTCCAGGTCGGCCACCGCGACGCGCAGCCAGCCGCGGCCGATGTCTATGCCGAGCGCGTATCCGGCCCCGGGGTCGGGGGCGTAGAGCACGGCGATACGGCCGCGCTCGGGGGTGTGCGTGCCGACCTCGTGGACCAGTCCTGCCTCCTCCAGAGCCGCGAGCGCGCTGGAGACCGTCGGCTTCGACAGGCCCGTCTCGCGGGCGAGCTGTGCGCGTGAGGCCGCGCCGCCGGTGCGCAGCCGGTCGAGGAGCAGCCGCTCGTTGGTGCTGCGCAGCCGTCGGCGGTTCCAGGTCTGTTCGGGCTGCTCGCGGGCGTCGCGGGCGGGCATCGCACCATTCTCACGCATTCATGACACCCTCTTGACGCATCTAGTAAGGCTCCTTAACTTTATCGCCCAGTCAGCCTCGCCGGGCGAGCCAAGGGGAGCCCAGCGCCGGCCGGTCACCCGCCGCCCTTGATCCGTCGGCCGCGCCACTGAGGTCGGCCGTCACTCGTACCTCTCCCCGCGTCTTGCTTCAGGAGGCCCCATGTCCGGTAGCCCGCCACCCACCGGCGGCTTCGTCCGCCGCGTCGGCCTGTTCCAGGCCACCGCCATCAACATGAGCCAGATGTGCGGCATCGGGCCGTTCGTGACGATCCCCCTGATGGTCGCCGCGTTCGGCGGCCCGCAGGCGGTCATCGGCTTCGTCGCCGGCGCCCTGCTGGCGCTCGCGGACGGCCTCGTCTGGGCCGAGCTGGGTGCGTCGATGCCCGGTTCGGGCGGCAGTTACGTCTATCTGCGCCAGGCCTTCCAGTACCGCACCGGACGCCTCATGCCGTTCCTGTTCGTGTGGACCGCAATGCTCTTCATCCCGCTGATCATGTCCACCGGCGTGGTCGGCTTCGTCCAGTACCTGGGCTATCTGGCACCCGACATGGGCAGGACGACCGGAGACCTGATCGGGCTCGGCATCGTCGCCCTGGTCGTCATCCTGCTGTGGCGGGGGATCGAGCACATCGCGCGCATCACCGCCGTCATGTGGGCCGTCATGATCGCCTCGGTCGCCCTGGTGATCGTCGCCGCGGCCACCGACTTCAGCGCCCACCTCGCCTTCACCTACCCGGCGCACGCCTTCGAGCTGACCAGCAGCCACTTCTGGATCGGCTTCGCCGCGGGCCTGACCATCGGTATCTACGACTACCTCGGCTACAACACCACCGCCTACATGGGCGCCGAGATCAAGGACCCGGGCCGCACGCTGCCGCGCTCCATCATCTTCTCGATCCTCGGCATCATGGCGATCTATCTGCTGCTGCAGATCGGCACGCTCGGCGTCATCGACTGGAACCGGATGACCGATCCCGGCGACATCGCCTCCACCTCCGTGGCCTCCGCGGTGCTGGAGAAGACCTGGGGCAAGGGCGCCGCCGACACGGTCACGGTGCTCATCCTGATCACCGCGTTCGCCTCGGTCTTCACCGGGCTGCTCGGCGGCTCTCGAGTGCCCTACGACGCCGCCCGCGAACGCGTCTTCTTCCGCCCCTACGCCAAACTGCACCCCAAGCACCGCTTCCCGATGCTGGGCCTGGCCACCATGGGCGTGATCACGGCGATCGGCTTCCTCATCGGCCGGCACACCGACCTGGCCACGCTCATCCAACTGCTCACCACTGTCATGGTGATCGTCCAGGCACTGGCGCAGATCGTCGCCCTCTCGGTGATGCGCAAACGGCAGCCGGGCCTGCGCCGCCCGTACAAGATGTGGCTCTACCCCCTGCCGAGCTTCCTCGCCCTCGCGGGCTGGCTCACCATCTACGGATACGCGGACAAGAACTCCCCGGGCCGTCACCCCATCGAATGGTCCCTGGCCTGGCTCGCCCTCGGCTGTATCGCCTACGTTCTGTGGGCACGCTTCGAGAAGGTGTGGCCCTTCGGGCCGAAGGAGATCACCGAGGAGTATCTGACCGCGCCCGCGCCCGCGCCGGACGCGGAGCCCGCGGGGGCGTGACGGTTCGGGCGCCCGCTCGTATCAGGGGTCGGTATCCAGCCGGTGGCGGCCACGACCTCACGCGCGATGTCGGTCACCGCGCGGTCGTCGGTCGCCATCCGCACGGTGTCCGCGGGCGCCCGCTTGTCGGTGGCCATCCGCACGGTTTCCGCGGGCGCCCGCTTGTCGGTGGCCACTCGCACGGTTTCCGCGGGCGCCCGCTTGTCCGACAGCCGTGCCGTCCAGGTGCTCTTCTCGACCTCCCGCTCCACTTCTCTCGACCTCCCGCCCCACTTCGGAGCCGATTTCCCGCCCTTCGAGCCGCCGGACGGTGGTCTCGTCGGTGGCGGTCAGCAGGACGCGCACGCGACGTACGTCCGCTCCCATCGCCCGCTCGGGCAAGCCCGCCGAGTCGGGCAGCACGCTCCCGGTGTTGGTGTGGACGAGACGCCGGTAGCCCGGCTCGGCGAAGTTGCTCCACACCGCCCGCAGGTTCCGCTCGGTCACCGCGGCGCGGTGCGGGTCACCTTTCGGCGCCGGATGCACATGCCCCATGAAGTCGCCCTCGATCACCGCGTGAGCGACCTTCGCGGCCCGCAGCCGGACCGAAACCTCCCCGCCCACCGTGGACTTGCCGACGCCCGCGCGCCCGCCGATGAGCAGGACCTCCGCGCGACCGGCCGAGAGCGCTGTCACGCGTCGTGTCGTTCGCCACGGACGTCGTCGCCGCCCAGCGATCCGCAGGACGACCTCCCCGCCCACCGTGGACGTGACGACGCCCGTGCGCCCGCCGATGAGCAGGACCTCCGCGTGACAGGTCGAGAGCGCTGTCACGCGTCGTGTCGTTCGCCACGGACGTCGTCGCCCAGCCGGCTCCAGATCCGCAGAACGACCTCCCGGCCCTTCGCCTCGCGGATCACCGGCTCGTCGTCGGTCAGCACAAACCCGGTCGCCTTGGCGACGGCCTCGCTCGCCGTGTTCCCGTCCTCGATGCACAGCACCACGCGCCGCCCTCCGACCCGACGGCGCGCGAAGCGCATCGCGAGCCGCACCGCGCGCGTCGCGAGCCCCCGGCCCCGGTACGCGGCTCCCATCCCGTAGGCGAGTTCGAGGTCGCGCTCGTCGGTCGCGCCGCGGAACAGCAGGATCTCACCCAGCGGCCGGCCACCGTCCGTGGTGATGGCCAGCTGCACCGTCCGCCGCTCGGCACGTTTCTGCTCCGCGGCGGCGAGATACGCCCGTGCCGCCTCGGTGCCGAACGGTGACGCGACCGGCGTCCACCGGTCGATCTCGGGATCGTCGTAGATCGCGACGAGGTCCGCGATGTCGTCGTCGGACCACTCGCGCAGTTGCAGCCCCAGCCCTTCGATGTGCAGCGGCCCGGGGAAGTCGAACGTCGGTCGGCTCTCCATCACTTGATCCTGCCGCGCGCGGGGGGCGGCGGCCAAGGGTGCCTCGTGAGGTACGGGCTCGGCTGCTCGGCGCACCGTACCGCCGCACTTCGCATTGACATGCAAGGTATTGCCTGCATAACGTTGAGTGTGCGATCAGAGAATGACTCCGGAATGGACCAGGTCTTCAGGGCGCTGGCAGACGGGACCCGCAGGCAGCTCCTCGACCGGCTGCACGAGCACAGCGGTCAGACGCTCGGCGAGCTGTGCGAGCGCATCGACATGACCCGTCAGTCGGTGACGCAGCACCTGGCCGTCCTGGAGGCCGCCAACCTCGTCAGCACCGTGCGGCGGGGGCGGGAAAAGCTGCACTACCTCAATCCGGTGCCGCTTCATGAGATCCAGGAGCGGTGGATCGACAAGTTCGAGCGCCAGCGCCTTCGCGCGCTCAGCGCCCTCAAACGACGAGCCGAGGAAACCATGACCGACAAGCCGAACTTCGTGTACGTCATCTACATCCAGAGCACGCCCGAGAAGGTCTGGGACGCGCTCACCGACGCCGACCTGACCGCCGCCTACTGGAATCACAGCAATGTCTCGGACTGGCAGCCGGGTTCCCGCTGGGAACACCGGCGTACGGACGGCTCGGGCATCGCCGACGTGATCGGCACCGTCGTCGAGAGTGAACGCCCGACCCGCCTCGTGACCACCTGGGCCTCTCCTGAGGACGAGGGTCAGGAGGACAAGCACTCCAGGGTCACCTATGACATCCGGCCGCACGCCGACATCGTCCGGCTGACCGTGACCCACGAGGACCTGCCGGACGAGGGCGCGCTGAGCGACGTCGCCTCCGGCTGGCCGGCGGTGCTGTCGAATCTGAAGTCCCTGCTCGAGACGGGCAATCCGCTGCCGCAGGAGCCGTGGCTGGTGCCGAACCGCTGAGCCGCGCGGCGGCGAACGGCAGCCCCTGCTGAACGGAAGCGACGAGGCCGGCCCGCGCGAGGCGGGCCGGCCTGCGGATTCCGCTGTCCTCCGCTTCTGTCGCTGCTGTCCGTGCCGCCGGTGCTACGCCCGGGGAGTGCTCCTGGTCGCCGTGACCGCGCACAACGCACCCAGCACCACGGCCAGGGCGCCCATGATGATGTTGTTGAGCACGACTCCGGTGTCCGGGCTGGTGCCGACGATCCACGGCGAGATGATCATCCACGTGCCCATCGCGCAGATGGCCCAGCTCAGGCCGTACATCCTCTCCGGCGTGACGGTGAAACCGAGGGCCAGCAGGCCTATGGCGATGCCTATGACCAGGTTGTGTGTGGCCAGGGGCGGCTGGCTCGTCGTGTAGTGGAGTATCCACGGGGACACGGCGCAGTACAGACCGAGCAGGAACACCGGTCCGTCCACGAGTGCCACATCGCGACCACCGAGCATGCGGTCATACCGAGCCCGCATTTCGGATGCATCGGGGTGGCTGGTGATGTCACCCCTGGGGTGCGAGACGTTGGCCATGACTCGTCTCCTTCGATCTCTTTCGCTCTCTACGGACCGACCGCTCTGATGCGGTATGCGGTAGGCGCCGCATACATCCATTCTGCGCTTATTTCTTCCTTATGTGTAGGGTCAGGGGGCCGCAGAGGCGTGAGTGACGCGCTCTGCCGCCCCGCCCGCCGATGCCGGCGCGTCAAGGGGCGATGAGCAGACGGGCGATGGCGCGGCGGGCCCGCGTGGGCGCCTGTGGGTCACGGTGCAGCTGGATGGACTGATTGGCCGCCAGGGCCACGCCGTTGAGCTCGAACACGAGCTGGTCCACGTCGGTGCGCTCGGGGAGTTCACGGGTCTCGACCGCGGTGTTCAGTTCCGTCGCCACATACGCCGACCACGCGGCGAGCGCGTCGAGCACCGCGTCGCGGACCGGGCCGGGGCGGCCGTCGAACTCGCTCGCCACCGAGGTGAGGAAGCAGCCCCCGTGGGCCTCACCCTCGGCCATGTAGTCGATCCACTCGTCGAAGGCGCGTGCCAGTCGCTCGGTGCCGGACCTCGCGCCGACCGCGCGCGCCGGCACCCGCAGCCGGAACAGCTCCACCGCCGCATCCAGTACGGCGAGTTGGAGCGCCTCCTTGCTGCCGAAGTGGCCGATCACCCCGGCCTTGCTCATCTCCAGAACGGCCGCGAGCCGGCCGATGGTGAGGCCCTCGAGACCCTCGGCGGAGGCCAGTGCGAGGGCGCTCTCGATGATCCGGTCGCGGGTGGCGGCGGCTTCGGCGACGGATTTGCGCGGACTCATGAGGCCACTTTACCTAACGACCGTTCGCACTTAGCTTCCGAACGTTCGTTATCTGTGACAGGCTCAGTGGAATCACCGCGCCGCTGCCATGGGCGGCACCCGCGACCGTGCGAAGGGACTCACCGTGAAGATCCACCACCTGAACTGCGGTTCCATGCGAACGATCGACACCGAGGAGGGCGGCCTGCCGGCGGTCTGCCACTGTCTGCTCATCGAGACCGACCGCGACGGACTCGTCCTGGTCGAGAGCGGCATCGGTACGACCGCCGTGGCGCGGCCCGAGGAGAGCCTCGGCGCGGAGTTCCTCGGCCGCGCCCAGCCCGTCCTGGACCTCGCGGAGACCGCGCTGCACCGGATCACCGCCCTCGGCCTGCGTCCGGAGGACGTCCGGCACATCGTGCTCAGCCACCTCGACCTCGACCACGCGGGCGGTCTCGCAGACTTCCCCTGGGCCAAGGTCCACCTGAGCGAGGCCGAACACCGCGCGGCCATGGCGGCACCCGGCGCCCACCCCGAGGACCGGCTCCGCTACCGCCCCGCCCAGTGGGCGCACCGGCCGCACTGGGTGACGTACGCGGGGCCCTCGGGCGAGCCGTGGTTCGGGTTCGACGCGGTCCGCCCGCTGGACGGCCTGGACGCGGAGATCCTGCTCGTGCCGCTCGGCGGTCACACCCGCGGCCACAGCGCCATAGCCGTCGGGGACTCCGGCCGCTGGCTGCTGCACTGCGGCGACGCCTACTACTTCCACCGCGAGGTCGACCCCGACCGCCCCGAGGGGCACCCCGGCATGGACATCCTCCAGCAGATCACGGAGGTGGACAGGCCGTTGCGGCTCGGCAACCACGCACGTCTGCGGGAACTGGTGCGCCTGCACGGCGACGAGGTCGACGTGTTCAGCGCGCACGACCCGTGGGAACTGGCGCGATACACGGGTGGTGACGGGGTTGCCGGAACCGAGTGAGGACGAGCTGCCGGCGGGGGTCTGGACAACGCCGTACGTGGGCCGGCGCTTCCCCGGCTCGCGGTCGGTTGCCGAGAAGCCGGGGCTCGCCGAAGGCGCCAACTGCCAGTTCTTCGCCTATGAAGTGCTCCGGCACTTCGGGCTGGACGTCCCCGCCTGGCGGTCGAGCGACCTGTGGGCCGACGCCGAACTCACCGAGCGGGTAGCCGTTCCCCGGCCGCTGGACCTGGCCCTCTTCAATGCGGACCATGAGCCATGGGGCGCCCACGTCGGGGTCGTCGTGGGGGAGGTCCGGATCCTCCACCTCTGCGCCGAGGTGGGCCGTCCGGCCGTATGGACCCTGGAGGAGTTCGCCGCGCGGGAGCGCTACCGCACCTTGCTGGGGTTCAAGCGCGTACGGCCCACGGGTACGTGACCGCTCACCTCACCGTCGGGCTGGGCGACACGGAAGCCGAGGCGCCGCCCGCGGGCGGCGTGAGCACCACGGTCGGCTCGCCCGGCTGGGGTGGCGGTGGCGTCAGATTCTGCTGGGGCAGTTTGGGACTGCTGGTCTCCTGGAACAGCACCTGGTCGAAGTTGACCAGTCCGGTCTTCTCCATCACCGTGATGTGGTCGAGGACGGTGTCGTTGGCCTGGTCGGCGAGCTGGCGTACCAGGGTGTTCTCGGTGGTGGCCCGGATCTTGGCGATGACCGGGAAGATCTGCCCGTGGGTCACCCGCAGGATGTTGGCGAGGTCGGTGTCGAACTGCTTGCCGCCGTCCCCGCTCAAGGTCGCGACGAAGCCCTGCTGTTGCGGGGACGGCTTGTTGGGCAGTGTGATGCCGAGTTGTGTGGCGACCTTGCGGCAGGTGGCGTCCAGCGCGGCGTGGCCCGTGATGAGGTGCTGACCGGCGGTTCTGACGGCCGGGGTGGTGCCCTTCTGCAGGGCCAGCTGCCCGGACGGGTACTCCCACAACCCGGCGGCGCGCACCTTCACGACGAAGTCCCGGTCGGCCTCGGTCAGCGGGCCCGACGCCGTGTTGGCGATCACGCGAGTGGGGGAACTGGAGGTGTTCTGCAGCCCGAGCACGGCGGGATAGGCGAGCGCGGCCAGTGTCATGGTCAACGCGCCGGCCACGAAAAGGGTTCCCGCGTTCCGTGCAATGCGCATTGAGCCTCCTGGCGGCGGGGCGGCAGCCCAGAGCCTCACGCTCCGGTGAGCCGCGCGGGGATCCGTGCGAACGGATCCGGTACGAGTGGTTCGGACGCCCACCAGTACGGCCGGGGTCGGGGGAGGAATCTCTACTCCGGGTAAAATCTACGGCCGCCCGCTCGGACATGTCCGTGCAGAACGCGGGCATGCGCACCCCAAGGGGCTCGTCCCTCCGAGCCGAACATCAGACCTGGAGGTGTCTGCCGGTATGGGCACGAAGGTGCTGGAGCGATTTCCCGCGGGAGCTCCGCGCGGATCCTGGACGGCGGAGGAATACGCGGCCCGACGCCGCACCGAGGGGCTGCCCGCGACGGTGGTGATGGATCTGAAGTCGGACGCCTTCCTCGTGGTGGTTCCCGCCGGAGACGAGGACTGAGCCACCCGACCGGGACGGGCGAGGGCCGGTTCAGGACGGCGGCGCCAGGCTGCCGCCCAGCTCACCGGCCCTGCGCACGAACGCGTCGTACAAGTCACCCGTGGCGCGTGGGACGGAGTCCGCTCTGCGGCGCTGGAGCATCAGCAGGACCCGCGTCGTGTCGTCGGCGAGCGGCCGGTAGGTGATGGCGCCACGGCGCTCCAACGGGTCGCCGATGACGCTGAAGTCCGGCAGGACCGTGGCACCGAGGCCCTCGGCGACCATGAGCTTGCCCATTTCCGCGCCGTCGGTGGAGTACGAGAACGAAGGCGCGTGCCCCTCGAGGAGCCGGTGGAGATAGCGGTGCATGACGTAGCCGGAGCGCATCGCGATCAGCGGCTCGTGGCCGTCGAGGAGGTCGGAGGCCGACACCGTGTCCAGTGCGGCCAGCGGGCTGTCCGGGCGTACGCACAACACCGGTCGGCCGTGCAGCAGTTCGGTGGTCTCGAAGTCGGCGGGCAGGTCGTCGCCGTCGAGATGGTTCACCAGACCCAGGTCGAAGCTGCCCTCCAACAGGGCCCGGTGGATCTCCGACTGCTGGGCGCCGACCACCTCCACCTGGGTCAGCGGGTGCGTCGCACGGAAATCGCGGACCGTGGGGAAGAGCAGCGGCACGGTCGCCGCGTTCACCGTGCCGACGCGGACCATCCGGCTGATCCGATGCTGTTCGCCGGCCGCGCCCCGCAGCCGGTCCACCGCGTCCAGCACATTGATGATGTGCGGCAGCAGCTCCCGTCCCTCGGCGCTCATCTTCGCCCCGGACCGTTTGCGCTCCAGCAGATCGACGCCGAGCTCGCGCTCCAGATTCCGTACGGTCTCGCTCAACGCGGGCTGGGAGAGGTGGAGTTCCTCGGCGGCCCGGCGCAACGATCCGAGCCTGGTGACCGCCGCGATGTATTCCAGCTGCTCTATTCGCACCGCAGCAGAATGGGGCCGGTCGCGTGGTGGGTTCAAGGGTTTCCCTGTCACGCCTTCGTTAAATTCGCCGGTCCGGGATGCGAGACCGGTCGGCTATTCCTTGACTGCCCGGACCGGGGGCTGCGACGATCGACGACATGAAGATGCGACTGGACCTCACGCGGCGACGCCATGTCGACCTCGCGCGTGTCTCCAGCTCCTTCTGTTGCCGCGAAGTCTGACGATCCCGACGGTAGGGTCCCCTTCGCACGGACCGCTCCGTCCCGGTGATTTCTTCCCGTAGGCCGCGCCCCGCTGCATTCCGCGGCTGCCGCACCCATTTCACCGCCCGCATTCCCTGTGAAATTCCGGGCCTCAATTCGTCATGCCCTCGTTCCGCACACCAGGAGTTCTTCCGTGTCCGCAACCGAGCCCGTCCGCTTCGCCTACTGGGTCCCCAATGTCAGCGGTGGTCTGGTCACCAGCAAGATCGAGCAGCGCACCGACTGGGGTTACGACTACAACCGCGAACTCGCCGTTGTCGCCGAGAACAACGGCTTCGACTACGCGCTCAGCCAGGTCCGCTACATGGCCAGCTACGGCGCCGAGTTCCAGCACGAGTCCACCAGCTTCAGCCTCGCCCTGCTCCTGGCCACCCAGCGCCTGAAGGTGATCGCCGCCGTCCACCCGGGCCTGTGGCACCCGGGTGTCCTCGCCAAACTGGGCGCCACCGCCGACCACCTGTCGAACGGCCGCTTCGCGGTGAACGTCGTCAGTGGCTGGTTCAAGGGCGAGTTCACCGCCCTCGGCGAGCCCTGGCTGGAGCACGATGAGCGCTACCGCCGCTCCGAGGAGTTCATCCAGGCCCTGCGTCAGATCTGGACCGAGGACCACACGGAACTGGCCGGTGACTTCTACCGGTTGCGCGACTTCTCCCTCAAGCCCAAGCCCCTCAACACGCCCGAGCGCCCGCACCCCGAGATCTTCCAGGGCGGCAACTCCAGCGCCGCCCGCGCCATGGCGGGCCGGGTCTCCGACTGGTATTTCTCCAACGGCAAGGACTTCGACGGCGTCGTCGAGCAGATCAAGGACGTCCGTGCGTCGGCCGCCCAAGTCGGCCGCAGGGCCCCCAAGTTCGGCCTCAACGGCTTCCTGATCGCCCGCGACACCGAGGCCGAGGCCCGCGACACCCTCCGTGAGATCGTCGCCCAGGCCGACACTGAGGCCGTCGAGGGGTTCGGTGCGGCAGTGAAGCAGGCCGGACAGTCCACCGCCGACGGCAAGGGCATGTGGCAGGACTCGAGCTTCGAGGACCTCGTCCAGTACAACGACGGCTTCCGTACGGGACTGATCGGCACCCCGGAGCAGATCGCCGAGCGCATCGTCGCCTACAAACGCCTCGGCGTCGACCTCCTCCTCCTCGGGTTCCTGCACTATCACGAGGAGGTCGAGTACTTCGGCCGCCGGGTGCTGCCCCTCGTACGCGAGCTGGAGGCCCAACTCCCGGACAGTGAGCCCGAGTCCGTCCCCGCGCACGTCTGACACCCGCCTCGGCACCCCGCTCACGCGGAACTCCCGCTCACGAAAGAGGGCTCATGTCCACCGTCCTGTCCGTCTCCGGCAGCCCGTCCGTCTCCTCCCGCACCGCCAAGCTCCTGCGCCACCTGGACGCCCGGCTCGCCGCCCAGGGACATGAGGTGATCCCGCTCGACGTCCGTACGATCCCCGCCGAGGCACTGCTCGGTGCCGACTTCAAACACCCCGCCATCGTCGAGGTGACCGAACTCTTCGCACGGGCCGACGGCGTCGTCATCGCCACCCCGGTCTACAAGGCCGCCTATTCCGGCGTACTCAAGGCGCTGCTCGACCTTCTGCCGCAGTACGCCCTGACCGGCAAGACCGTGCTGCCGCTGGTCACCGGAGGCAGCACCGCGCATGTTCTGGCGCTCGACTACGCGCTGCGCCCGGTCCTCAATTCCATGGGGGCGGCGCACATAGTCCAGGGCTGGTTCACCCTCGACAAGGACATCATCACGGGTGACGACGGCAGCGTCACCGTGGCACCGGCCACGGCCGAGGCCCTGACCCAGGTGGTCGACCAGTTCTCGGCCGCCCTGGGCCGTACGCCCCTGCTGGCCGCGGCGGGCTGACACGGTGACCGCCAAAGTGATCGCCGACGACGTCGAGGCGCTCGCCGTCGCCGCCGCCCTCGCCGAGGAGTTCCGTGCCGGAGCCTCGGCGCGGGACGCCGAACGGCGGCTCCCTCGCGAGGAGTTGGAGCGCCTGTCCGCCTCAGGACTGCTCGCCGTCACCGTGCCCGCCGCGCACGGCGGAGCAGACGTCCGCCAGGAGACCCTCGCGGAGATCTTCCGGCTGCTGGCCTCGGCGGACGCCAGCCTCGCCCAGATCCCGCAGAACCACTTCGTGTACGTGAACGTGATACGCCGTCAAGGAACCGCGGAACAGAAGGAGTTCTTCTTCAGCGAGGTCCTGGCCGGCCGCCGCTTCGGCAACGCCCAGTCGGAGGCGGGCACCCGGCACGTCCAGGACATCCGTACCCGCCTGGAACAGCGGCCCGACGGCTCCTACCGGCTCACCGGCGTCAAGCACTACTCCACCGGCGCGCTCTTCGCCGACTGGATCCCGGTCCTGGCCCGCGCCGAGGACGACAACCTGCACGTCGCCTACGTCCCGCAACGCCGACGGAGTCACGGTCGTCGACGACTGGGACGGCATGGGACAGCGCACGACGGCCAGCGGCACCGTCCGCCTCGACTCCGTCGCCGTCCCGGCCGACCGCGTGGTTCCCCACCACCTCACCTTCCAGGGGCCGCAACTCCACGGTGCCGTGGCGCAGTTGCTGCACGCCGCCATCGACGCCGGGATCGCGGCGGGCGCACTCGCGGAGGCTGTCGAGTTCGTCCGCACCAAGAGCCGCCCCTGGTTCGAGAGCGGCGTCGACACCGCGGCCGAGGACCCGTTGCTCATCCAGCGCTTCGGCGAACTCGCCCTCCAGGTACGGGCCTGCGAGGCGCTGCTCGGCGCCGCGGCCCGGGCGGTCGACGCGGCCCGCGACGACCTGAGCGACGACTCGTCGGCCGAGGCGTCCATCGCCGTTGCCGCCGCGAAGGCGCACACCTCCGCCACCGCCGTGGAGGTGGCGAGCGCCCTCTTCGAGCTGTGCGGCACCCGCTCCGCCCTGCACTCTCTCAATCTGCACCGCCATTGGCGGGACGCCCGCACCCACACCCTGCACGACCCGGCCCGCTGGAAGGTCCAGCACATCGGCCGCTACGTCCTCAACGGCACGAAGCCACCGCGCCACGGCCTGCTGTAACCCCGGACTCCCCCAAGGCCCCCACGATCGGAGAACGCCGCCGTGTCCCTCACCTTCCACTGGTTCCTGCCCACCAATGGCGACAGCCGTCATGTCGTCGGCGGCGGCCACGGCACTCCCGCCACCGCCTCCGGACGGGACCGGCCGCCGACGGTCGCCTATCTGAGCCAGATCGCCCGCGCCGCCGAGGACCTCGGATTCGTCGGCGCGCTCACCCCCACCGGTGCCTGGTGCGAAGACGCGTGGCTGACCACCGCGATGGTCAGCCAGAACACCGAGCGCCTGAAGTTCCTGGTCGCCTTCCGTCCCGGATTCCTCTCGCCCACGCTCGCCGCGCAGATGGCGTCCACCTTCCAGCGGCAGACCGGCGGACGGCTGCTGCTCAACGTGGTGACCGGCGGCGAGAGTCACGAGCAGCGCGCCTACGGCGACTTCCTCGACAAGGACGCCCGATACCGTCGTACCGGCGAATTCCTCCAGATCGTCCGGGACCTGTGGGACGGCAAGACCGTCGACCTGGCCGGCGAACACCTCCAGGTCGAGGACGCCAGGCTCGCCCGGGTCCCCGACCCGGTCCCCGAGGTCTACTTCGGCGGCTCCTCCCCCCTCGCAGGTGAGGTCGCCGCCCGCCACGCCGACGTCTATCTCACCTGGGGCGAACCGCCCGCCCAGGTCGCCGAGAAGATCGCCTGGATCCGCGGCCTCGCGGCGAAGGAAGGGCGCACGGTGCGGTTCGGCATCCGGCTGCACGTCATCACCCGCGACACCTCCGAGCAGGCCTGGGACGAGGCGCACAAGCTGCTCGACGGCTTCGACCCGGCGACCGTGAAGTCGGTCCAGGCCGGGCTCGCGCGCAGCGAGTCGGAGGGCCAGCAGCGCATGCTCGCACTGCACGGCGGCAGCCGCGACGAACTCGAGATCCACCCGAACCTGTGGGCCGGAATCGGCCTGGTCCGCGGCGGCGCGGGCACCGCCCTGGTGGGCAGTCACGACGAGGTCGCCGAGCGGATCGAGGAGTACCACGCCCTCGGCATCGACGAGTTCGTGCTCTCCGGCTATCCGCACCTGGAGGAGGCGTACTGGTTCGGCGAGGGCGTCCTGCCGCGCCTGGCCGCACAGGGCCTGTGGCAGCACCCGTTCGCACCGACGCCCGCGCCTTCGCTACAGGTGCCCTTCACGAGCTGAGCGCGCTGAGGTGGGCGGTGCGCACCTGGGTCGTCTGCCCCTGCACCAGCAAGAACATTCCCTCCCGGGCAAGCCGCTGCGCCGGGCTGCCCAGGTCCATCGCCCGCCCGCCACCGGCCACGATCGCCGCGGTCGTGGCCGCCCGCATCAGGTCGTACGCCCGAGTCTTGGCCGCCAGCCGTTCCTCGATCCGCTCGGTCGGCACCGGGTGATCGGCCAGCTCGTACGCCTGCCGCCTGACCTCGTCGAGACGCGTGCGCAGCACCCGTGCGGTCTCCTTCGCGGCAGGATCGCCCTCCAGCAGGTCGAGTGCCGACGCGGTGACTCCGAAGACGGCCGGTGAGGCGTTGGTGTTCCTCGGGCGGTCGGTGGCGGCCCACGTCTCGTACGGGGTCCGCAGGGCCACCGCCTCCTCGGGCAGCCACAGACCGTCCAGCTCCAGCGAGACCGTCCGGGAGGCGGTGAGCGCGGCGAGCCGCATCGGCGGGGACGGACGCAGGCCGGGCTGCTCGCGGGCCTCGGTGAACGCGAACAGTGCCTCGTCGGCGTCCGTCACTCCGGCGAGCAGCATGACGTCGTTGAGTCCCCAGCCCGTGTACCAGGGCACCGTCCCGTCGAAGCGCCAACCGCCGCGCTCCCGCGTGACCCGGACCGGGACACCCGGATACGCCCGCAGCTGGGCGTAGGCGACCCCCGACAGCAGTTCCCCGCTCGCCAGCGGACCCAACAGACGCTCGCGCACCGGGAGTTCACTCTTCGCCAGGGTCATCACCGGGGTGTGGTGCTGGGTCTGCACGAACCACGTCGAGCAGCACGCCCCGGCCAGGATCTCGGCGGTCTCCCGGGCCACCGAGGCGGGCGCCGCCGAGCCGCCGTACGCCGCGGGCGCGCTCACCCCGAGCAGTCCCGAGCGCTTGATCGCCTCGATGCTGCTCGCCGGCACGCCGTCCTGGTCCACGCGCTCCGCGCGGGGTGCCAGCACGTCGGCGGCAAGCCGCCTGGCCCGGAAGACGAGCGGGTGCGGTGGGCTGGTCATCGAAAAAATTCTCCCGCTCTCGTCGTGGTGTGTGTCGATTCGGCGGTCTCCCGTTCGTGTAGTCAGTGAAGACCACCACGAGCGAGTACTCCCAAGGAGGACACACCATGAAGTACTACCTCTTGAGCGTGATGCAGCCGCAGGGCGAGCCGCCCGCGCCCGAGGTCCTGGAAGAGATCATGCACAACCTCGACGTCTTCCACGCGGAGCTGCGGGAAGCCGGTGCCTGGGTGTTCGCCGGGGGACTGCACGGACCGGAGACGGCCACCGTGCTGCGGGCCAAGGACGGTGACGTCCTGGTCACCGACGGCCCCTACACCGAGAGCAAGGAGTACCTGGGCGGGATCTGCCTGATCAAGGCGCCCGACCTCGACGCGGCGCTCGAATGGGGCCGCAAGGCCACGCTGGCGACCACGCTCCCCATCGAGGTGCGGCCGTTCATGCACGAGGCCGAGGACTGATGACCGCCACCGCCGCGGAGATCGACGCCGTCTTCCGCGCCGAATACGGCCGGGCGGTCGCCGTCCTCATCCGCTCCCTCGGCGACATCGACCTCGCCGAGGAAGCGGTCCAGGACGCGTTCACCACGGCCGTGGCCAAGTGGCCGGAGACCGGCATACCGCCCAGCCCGGCCGGGTGGATCATCGCCACCGCCCGCAACCGGGCCATCGACCGGCTGCGCCGCGAATCCACGCGAGAGGCCCGGCACGCCGAGGCGGCCCAGCTGTACGCGCCGGACGAACCGTCCGAGGAGGGCCCCGTGCGCGACGACCGGCTCCGCCTGATCTTCACCTGCTGCCACCCCGCGCTGGCGCCCCAGGCCCAGGTCGCCCTCACCCTGAGACTCCTCGGCGGTCTGACCACCCCGCAGATCGCGCGCGCCTTCCTCGTCCCCGAACCCACCATGGCCCAGCGCCTGGTCAGGGCCAAGGCCAAGATCCGCGACGCCGGGATCCCGTACCGCATCCCGCGCGACGCCGACCTCCCGGACCGGGTCAAGGGCGTGCTGGCGGTCGTCTACCTCATCTTCAACGAGGGGTACGGGGGCCGAGAGGACCTCCGCACGGAGGCCGTCCGCCTCGGCCGGCTGCTGGCCGAGCTGATGCCGGACGAGCCCGAGGCCCTCGGCCTGCTCGCGCTGATGCTGCTCATCGAGGCCCGCGGAGCCGCCCGCACGACACCCGACGGCGACCTCGTGCTCCTCTCCGACCAGGACCGCTCCCTGTGGGACCGCGCCCTGATCGCCGAGGGCCAGTCCCTTGTGCGCCGCTGCCTGCGGCTGAACCGGCCGGGCCCGTACCAGCTCCAGGCCGCGATCAACGCCGTGCACAGCGACGCGTCCACCGCCCGCGCCACGGACTGGGGCCAGATCCTCCAGTTGTACGACCAGTTGCTGGCCCTGGCGCCCAGCCCGGTCGTCGCCCTCAACCGCGCCGTCGCGGTGGCCGAGGTCGAGAGCCCGGAAGCCGCCCTCGCCCTGGTCGAGACGCTCGATCTCGACGGCTACCACGCCTTTCACGCCGTACGGGCGGATCTGCTGCGCCGTCTCGGCCGGCACACCGAGGCCGTACGGGCGTACGAGGCGGCCATCGCGCTCACCGAGAGCGCGGCGGAGCGCGCTCACCTCGAACGGACGCGGGCCGCGCTCGTACGACACTGACTCATACGCTGAGCGTCTCCCGTACGGACCGCTCGGCGTCCTGGCCGCCGTCGCCGGACGAGGTGGCCCGGCCCGCCTCGGGCAGGGCCATCACGCCGACTTCGACCGGGCGACGTACTCCACCACGGGGTCGTAGGAGATTCCGCCCCGGCCGTCCGCCGTCACACCACTTCGGTCTCGGCGCGGTCCGCCTCGCCCCACAGGGTGTGGAAGCTCCCGTCGCGGTCGGTGCGCCGATAGGTGTGCGCACCGAAGTAGTCGCGCTGGCCCTGGGTGAGGGCGGCGGGCAGGCGGTCGGCGCGCAGGGTGTCGTAGTACGACAGGGAGGCGGAGAAGGCGGGGACCGGTACGCCCCGGCGGGTCGCCGTGGCGATCACCTCGCGCCAGGGCACCTGGGCGTCCTGGATCTCGGCCGCGAAGCCCGCGTCGGAGAGCAGGCTGACCAGGGCCGGGTCGACGGCGTAGGCGGCCCGGATCCGGTCGAGGAAGGCCGCCCGGATGATGCAGCCGCCACGCCAGATCTTCGCCACCTCACCGAGGTCGATGTCCCAGCCGTACTCCTCGGCGGCGTCCAGGATCATCTTCCAGCCCTGGTCGTAGGCGATCAGCTTCGACGCGTACAGGGCGTGTTCGACCTGGCTGGTGAAGCGTTCCGCCTCGGTGGCGGACAGCTCCCAGGAGGTGCCGCCGGGCAGGGCGCGATACGCGCTGCGCAGCCCGCGCCGGCTGGAGGCGGCCCGGGCGAAGGTCGCCTGCGCGATGGCGGTGACCGGGGAGCCGAGGTCCAGGGCGGTCTGCACGGTCCAGCGGCCGGTGCCCTTCTGCCCGGCGGCGTCGGCCACGATGTCCACGAAGGGCCGCCCCGTGGCGGTGTCGGTGTGCGCGAGCACTTCGGCGGTGATCTCGATCAGATACGAGTCGAGACGCCCCTTGTTCCAGTGCCGGAAGATCTCCGCGATCTGCGCCGGTGCGTACCCGCCGACGCGGCGGAGCAGGTCGTACGCCTCGCCGATCAGCTGCATGTCGGCGTACTCGATGCCGTTGTGCACCATCTTCACGAAGTGCCCGGCGCCGTCCGTGCCGATGTGCGTGGCGCACGGCTCGCCGTCGACCTTGGCGCTGATCGACTCGAACATCGGGCCGAGCGAGGCGTACGACTGTGGTGAGCCGCCGGGCATGATGCTCGGTCCGTTGAGGGCGCCCTCCTCGCCGCCCGAGACACCCGCGCCGACGAAGTGGATGCCGCGCTCGCGCAGCGACTGCTCGCGGCGGCGGGTGTCGGCGAAGTGGGCGTTCCCGCCGTCGATGATCATGTCGCCGGTTTCGAGGAGCGGGGCGAAGTCCTCGATCACCGCGTCGGTGGCCGCGCCCGCCTGCACCATGATCATGAGCCGGCGGGGGCGCTCCAGCGCCGCCACGAACTCCTCGGCCGTCTCGGCCGCCACGAAGGAGCCCTCGTGCCCGAACTCCTCGACCAGCGCCTTGGTCCGGGCGGGAGTGCGGTTGTGTACGGCGACGGTGTACCCGTGCCGGGCGAAGTTCCGGGCCAGGTTGCGGCCCATCACCGCGAGCCCTGTGACGCCGATCTGCGCGGTCGCCTTCATGTGTGCTCCTTGGGTCCGGATCTGCAGTCCCCGCGTACCTGACGGGCGAGCAGACGACTGTCGCTGTACCGATCAAGTACGGACGGCGGGGGCCGAGATGTTCATCTCAGCTCCCCGGGCGAATCCGCCAGCCGTGGTCCACCGGACCGATGCCGCCGCCCAGCGCGAAGCCGGCCGCGATCGCGGCGGTGACGTACTCCTTGGCCAGCCGTACGGCGTCCGGCACCGTGCGGCCCTCCGCCAGGCCCACCGCGACGGCCGAGGCTAGGGTGCATCCGGTGCCGTGGGTGTGGCGGTTGTCGTGGCGCGGAGCGCGCAGCCAGTGCTCCGCCGAGCCGTCGGTCAGCAGGTCGACGGCCTGCCCCGGGAGATGGCCGCCCTTCACCAGCACCCAACGGGGTCCATACGCCAGCAGCCGGTCGGCGGCCCGGCGCATATCCGCTTCATCCCGCACCGTCAGGCCGGTGAGCTGGGCGACCTCATCGAGATTCGGGGTGGCGACCGTCGCGAGCGGCAGCAGCCGGGTGCGTACGGCGTCCAGCGCGTCGTCGGCCAGCAGCCGGTCTCCGTGCTTGGAGACGCTCACCGGGTCCACGACGACCGGGGCGGCCACGTCCGACAGCAACTCGGCGACGGTCATGACCAGGCCGGGCGACGAGAGCATCCCGGTCTTCACGGCCTGGACGCCGATGTCGTCGACGACGCTGCGGTACTGGGCGCGCACCGCCTCCGCGGGCAGCTCCCAAGCGCCCTGCACACCAAGGGAGTTCTGCGCCGTCACCGCGGTGAGCACGCTCATCCCATGGGCGCCGAGCGCCAGCATCGTCTTCAGGTCGGCCTGGATTCCGGCGCCTCCGCCAGAGTCGGATCCGGCGATCGTCAGGACGCGGGGTGGCGGGGTCATACGAGGTGCTCCTCTCGGGGACGGCCGTCAGCCCGCGCACTGCCGCGTGCGGCGGCGCAGGCGCAGGGGGGCGTACACAGCGAGGGCGAGCAGGAACGCCACGTAGTAGGAGAGGTCGGCGCCGTGCAGCGCGTGGGCCACCGGACCCACGTACAGGCCGGTGTCCATGAACGGCACGGCCGCGGCGAAGGCGGCCACGAAGGCCAGCAGCGCGGGCCATCCGGACCGCGGCCGGGTGTCCTCGACCGCCAGGTCGACCGCGGCGCCGCCTCGAGCCCGTGCCCGGGCGATCCAGTCGACGACGACGATCGCGACGAACCCGGGGATCCAGTAGCCGACGAACAGCAGCACGTTCTGGAAGCGGGTGGTGGTGTCGGCGGCGTGCATCCACAGCACCAGCGGGAAGCCGAGCACGGCGGCGAGGGCAGCAGCCACCGGGCGCGGCATCCGCACGCCGACGGTCTGCAGTGCCAGCGAACCGCTGTAGTCGTTCATCGCGTTGCTGCACACGGCCGCCAGCGCCACAGCCAGCAGTCCGAACGCGCCGAGTGTCCCGCCGCCGAGCAAATCGTCCACTCCCGCGGCCGTCTGCACGGTCAGCACGGTCGCGCCCCACAGCCCCAGGGCCTGCACGGCCACGAAGGACACGACCAGGCCGAGCAGAGTGCACCAGAACATGCGGGCACGGGAGGTAGTGCGCGGCAGATAGCGGCTGAAGTCACTCGCGTACGGGGCCCAGGACAGGGCGAGACTGAGCGCGATGGTGCTGGTCAGAGCGAAGGCGCCCGCGCGGTCGGCGCCGGTCGCGGCGCCGCCCGAGGCGGGGTGGACGCCGTCGAGCATCCGCCAGGCGATCACCGTGAAGGCGACGGCGAGGAAGACGGTCATGACAATCTGCAGCCGGTGGATGGCCTCGTAACCCAGGACGCCGAGGGCTCCCTGGGCGAGCATCATGACCAGCACACCGACCCAGAACGGCCAGCCGCACAACCGCGCCAGCGCGTCCCCGCCGAACAGCCCGATCAGCGCGTCCCACGCCACCGACGACAGCCACTGCAGAATTCCGGGAAGCACCACCGACCGGCCGAACGCGAGCCGGGCCAGCGGGAGTTGGCCCGCCCCGGTCAGGCTGCCCCAGGTACTCAGGTAGGCGGTGGGCAGCGCGCCCAGCAGCGTACCCAGGACCACCGCGGCGAGAGCGGTGACGACGTCCAGCCCCAGCGCGATACCGATGGTCCCGGTGAACACGCCCGTCATGGTCATGTTCGGGGCGAACCACACCGTGAACAGGCGCCCGGCCCCGCCGTACCGGTTGCTCTCGGGGACCGGATCGATGCCGTGCCCCTCGACCCGGAGGTCACCGGGAGCGACGGGCATCCGCCCGTCGAAGACGGTCCGCCCGCTGTCGGCGGGCAGCCCGCCGGAAACATGCGCCAAAGGCATGAAGACATCCCTCCGCCAGTACGAACTGGTTCAGGTTCGACGGGTGTGATCTCAGCCCTCGGATGGGGCACCCCGTGTCCGGTACGACGGACACCCTAACCCGCTCGCCTGGCTCATGCGCACTGAGGAGGCGTGTGAGGCCGTATGCCCGGCGCTCCGGCGGCGCCGCCCGCGCCCCCGGCGGACACTGGAGGCAACGACCACGGCTGGCCGAGCCCGGTCACCCCTAGGCGTTCCGAGGAGTCACCGCATGCCGCTGCTCCGGGTGGCGGACCTGAACCTCTCCTACCAGGTCGTCGGCGAGGGAGATCCGCTGGTGCTGGTCCACGGCTCGTGGAACGACCACACATCATGGCAGCCCGCGATCGACGCGGACGTCCGTTCGTCGTTCCGGGTGGTCACCTACGACCGCCGGGGACACGGGCAGAGTGGGGCGGGACCGGCCCAGGGCACGCGGAGGCAGGACGAGGACGACCTCGAGGCCCTGATCGAGCGGCTCGGGCCCGCACCCGCGCACGTGGCCGGCAACTCCTTCGGCGCGGCGATCACGCTGGGGCCGGCCGCGCGCCGCCCCGAGCTGTTGCGCACCCTCACGGTCCATGAACCCCCGCTCGTCGCGATCGTGGCCGACGACCCGGAGGCCATGAGGGAACTGCGTCCGACGCAAGCCTCGATCGACACGGCCCTCAGCCCGCCGAGGTACGCCGGACGTTCGTCCGCAACGCTCCCACCTGGCTGGACGAACAGTCCGACCCCGACTGGTCGACGCTCGACCTCGACGCCCTCTCCCGCTGCACCGCACCGGTGCTGCTGAGCCGCGGCAGTGAGAGCCCGGCATGGCTGTCGACGATCCTCGACCGTCTGGCCACGGCGCTGCCCCGGGCACGGCGGCAGACCATCGAAGGGGCGGGGCACATCCCCCACGTCACCCATCCCCAGCAGTACGTCGCCGCGCTCACCCGCTTCATCCGGGCGGCCTGACGCACACCCCCGGGCCTGCGGGCCCCTCGCGAGCGGAAGGAGGCAGGGTGTCATGACCGTGATCTCCCTGAAGTCCGCGCCGGTGCGGGAAGGACTCACCCTCCCGTATGCGGAAGCCGGTTACCCCGGTGGCACACCAGTCGTCTTCGTGCACGGTCTGGCCGACTCGTGGTGGTCCTTCGAGCCCCTCCTGAGGCGCCTCCCACCCTCGCTGCACGGCTACGCACCCACCCAGCGCGGCCACGGTGACGCCGACCGTCCCGCCGACGGCTACACGCCCGAAGACTTCGCCGCCGATCTCGTCGCCTTCCTCGACGCCGTCGACATCGACCGCGCCCTCCTCGTCGGAGCCTCCACCGGTGGTGTGCCCGCCAGGATCGTCGCGGGCAGCCACCCCGACCGGATCTCGGGCCTTGTACTGATCGGCGCCCCCGGCACCCTCACGGACAAGCCGACGGTGACCGGACTGCGGGAGAGCGTCCAGGGCCTCACCGATCCCGTCCCCCGCGCGTTCATCGAAGAGTTCATGTCCGCCATGCTGGCCCGACCGGTCGCCAGAGGACTCATCGAGACGATGATCGACGAAAGCCTCAAACTCCCCGCGTACGTCTGGAAAGAGACTTTGCGCGGACTCCTGGAAGCCGACCTCCCCGTGACCCTCGCGGGCATCCTGGTGCCCACCCTCGTCATCTGGGGCGACCAGGACGACTTCCTGCCCCGCGGCGACCAGCAGACCATCCTCGACGCCATCCACGGAGCCCGCCTCCTCACCTACGAGGACGTGGGCCATGTCGTCCACTGGGAACAGCCCGAACGCGTGGTCACCGACATCGCCGCCTTCGCCGAGACCATCGAACACCCCGGCGCTCCCGACAGGTCGCACTGAAAGCCGGAGCAGAGCGACTCAGCCCCGGTACAGCACGAGAGCAGACGCAACGGTCGTGTCGTCGCGCGAAACGGTTACCGGAGGGCACTTGACTCGTCGGAGGACCAGGACGCGCGCCATCGATGCGCAGCGACCCGTCTCCATACGAGGGCGTGCAGCCCGGCGTCGGCTGCGAACCCTCAGGACACGCACGTCCATCCGCGAACCCTGTGCGAAACTTCCGCGATGACCTCAGAGACGATCACCGCGGAAGCCGCAGGAACCTGGAAACTCGGAGATCTCACCGTCAACCGCATCGGATTCGGCGCGATGCGGTTGACCGGCAGCGCGGCCTTCCATCACGGCACGCCGAGCGACCGCCGGCGCTCGATCGCCGTGCTGCGGCGCGCGATCGAACTGGGCGTCAACCACATCGACACCGCCGCCTTCTACTTCTCCGCACTGCGCTCCGCGAACGAACTGATCAACACCGCGCTCGCCCCGTACGCGAACGACCTGGTCATCGCCACCAAGGTCGGGCCCTTCCGCGACTACGCGGGGGAGTGGGGCACCTCGGCCCGGCCCGACCAACTGCGGTCGCATGTCGAGGAGAACCTGCGCCAGCTCGGCCGCGACCATCTCGACATGGTGTACCTCCGACGCATGCGACAGGACTCGATCGCCGAGCACTTCGGCGCGCTCGCCGAACTACGCGACGCCGGTCTGATCCGCCACCTCGGCGTCTCCGACGTCGAGACCCGGCACCTCGCCGAGGCGCGGGCCATCGCGCCCGTGGTGGCCGTGCAGAACCAGTACGGGCTCGACTCCCCGGACCCGCGGGCTGACGCCGTCCTGCGCACGTGCGGCGAACAGGGCATCGCGTTCGTGCCGTTCTTCGCGATCGCGGGCCAGGGCGGTGCGCTCGGTCCGAGCGGTCCCCAGGAAGCCGAAGTGCTCGCCATCGCGAAGGCCCACGGCGCGACGCCCGCCCAGGTCCGCCTGGCGTGGACTCTCCAGCAGGGCCCGCACGTACTCGCCATCCCCGGTACCGGCAACCCGGACCACCTCACCGAGAACGTGGCGGCGGGCGCCCTGCGTCTCACACCCGACGAGATCGCCCGCCTCGACGCACTCCACGCGCAGAGCGAGTGAGGCCGAAGGCCCCTCCCCGGCAGTGGCAGGGGCCCTCCGCACCTCCGCCTCAGCCCGCGTACGCGCTCAACGGGTAGTGGTCCGAGAGGTTCGAATACGTGTAGCCCGTGCCCCAACTGGACACCGTCCAGGGCGCGCACTCCTCCTTGACGACCTCGTTCTTCCAGACCGCGGGACGCACGTGACCGGACCGCTGAAGAACGTAGTCGAGATCTTCGCGCGGGTCGCTCGGGTAACGCTCGTGCGCGATGGAGTTCTCCTGGGTGTCGAAGGAGTACGGATGCCCGGTCCGAGCGTCCGCCCCCACCAGGTCGGCGTCGGCGAGCATCGAGGCGTACTCGGTGCCGCGCGAGTCCACGTTGAAGTCACCGGCGACCATGACCTGTTCGTCCGCCGGAATGTTCTTGGCGTCCAGGAACGCGTCGATCGCCTTGAACTGCCGGCTGCGCATCGACGCCGCCTCACCCGCGCCGCACCCCGGATCCGTCGACTGCGCGTGGGTTGCGACCACATGCACCTTGGTGCCGTTCACATTCAGCACCACATAGGCGAACCCCTTGTTGGACCACCAGTCCGCGCCGCACGCGTCCTTGTAGACGTACTGCTCCTTGTGCACGATCGGCCATCTGCTGAGCATGGTCACCCCGCCGTCCTCGGGCGTGGTCGACGAGTACGCCCCGCCCGTCGCGTCCCAGCCACTCCTGCTACGTCCGACGACCGGCGTCTGGTACGGGTACTCGCCCGCCGCCGCGCTCTTCAGCGCGTCCGACGCCGAGTTGTCGAACGCCTCCTCCAGCACGACGACGTCATTCCCGCGGAAGAACGGCGCCTTCGGGATTTCGGCGGCACGGTGGTCCTGCCCCCAGTTCGGGTAGACGTTCTTGCTCATGAGGAAGACGTTGTACGTCAGGACCCTCATCGGCGGCGTCGTCGCGGTGTCCGCCGAGGCGGGCGGGGCCCCGGCGAGCGCCGCGGCGGTGAGCGAGAGGACGAGAAGGGCCGCGCCCTGGGTGCGGCGCGGTGTGGAGAGCGGCACTGGGTCTCCCTGTGGGTGAGAGGGTTGAGTGGCGCCGCACATCAAATCACCCGGGATTACTGTCAGGTAACTCCCTTGCCGGGAAAGGATGTCGCTCAGGAGTCCGTCCAGAAGTGCGCCCGCTGCCGGGGCGGTTCAGCCCAGCTGTTCGTGCAGGAAGGTCACCGTGCTCTGCCAGGCGCGCGCCGCCGACTCGGGGTCGTACGCCTCGGGGCGTCCGTCGTTGAAGAAGGCGTGGCTGGCGGGGTAGAGACGGAAGTCCGGGGTGATGCCGGACTGTTGCTGGATCGCCTCGCTCAGTTGCTCCAGCTTCTCCTTGGGGATGCTTGTGTCGTGTTCGCCGTAGTGGCCGAGGATCTGCGCCTTGAGACCGGAGAAGTCGGGCAGCTCGCCCTGGATCACGCCGTAGAACGGCACCGCCGCGCTGACCCGGGGATCGGCCGCGGCCTGGTAGATGACGAAGCCGCCGCCCATGCAGAATCCGACGGAAGCCACGGTCTTTGAGGTGACCTCGGGCAGAGCCAGCAGATGGTCGACCGCGCCGGAGAGCAGCTCGACGCCCCGCGATACCGGCAGTTCCCTCATCATCCGGATGGCTTCGCCGCTGTCGTGGGCGACATGGCCGCCGTAGAGATCCGGCGCGAGGGCCACGAAGCCCTCGGCCGCCAGTCGGTCCGCCACATTGGCGATGTGCTCGGTCAGACCCCACCACTCCTGAATGACGATGACTCCAGGGCCCTGCCCGGAGGGTGGCAGCGCGAGATAGCCGTGCGCGGTGGTCCCGGCGCTGGGGAACGTCACGTTCTGATTGGCCGGGGCTCCGGTCGACTTCGGCAGCTCGGACATGGCACTCGACTCCTGTGGGGGCAGTGTCGGATGGGGGGCGGCGGGCCGGCCCCTAGTGGATCTCCACGATGTCATGCGCGCGCACGATGCTGTCTCCCGGCGCGTACGACACGGCCCGCCGCTACTTTCTGCAACAGGCTGTAGGCGAGGACCGGCAGTATGACGTGCGGCCGGTCGGGGAGCGTCGTCGTGATCAGGACTGCGCTGGCGCTGCTGTTGTTCATCCCGCAGGCCAGCGTGACGGCGGCACCGGCGGGCGCGTCGAGGCGCAGTACGCGGGCGGTGATCCCGCCCAGCGCGAACGACAGCCCGCAGACGGTGGCGGCGACGGCGAGCGCGGCCGTGAACAGCACGGGTTCGGGGTGGGCGAGGAAGGGGCCGAGGGCGCCGCTGGCGTTGATGTACGTCAGGAGGAGCGAGCCGAGCATCGCCGCGGGGACGGCCGCGCCGAGCAGGCGGGCCAGGAGAGGGCGGGGCAGGGCGAGTCGGCCCAGGATTCCGGCGCCGCAGGGCAGCAACACCCCCGTGAGCGCGAATCCGTTGCCCGCGGTCTGTGCCGCCCCGGCCAGCGTGCCCGCGTACTCGCCGCTCAGCAGCGGGCACAGTGCTGTCACGGTGACCGGCGTGGTCAGGGGGCTGACGATGGTGGAGGCGAGCACGAGGCCGACCGTCGTCGGCTGGTCGCCGTCGCCCTTGCTGGTCCACACGGTGGCTCCGGCCGCGACGGGCATGGCGACGATCAGGATCATCGCGGCTACCAGTCCGCTGCCCCCGTCACTGTCGGGGGACTGCCGCAGTGCGAACGCGACTCCCGGGATGATCAGCAGCGGTGCGACCAGGTGGAGGACGAGCCCGGTCAGCAGTGCGGTGGGACGGCCGAGTAACGCCCGCAGCTCGTGCAGGGGCACTTGGAGGCCCGCGGTGAACAGGACGAGGGACAGCAGGAAATGCGGCGCCGTGAAGGGGACATCGAGCATTGCGGCCGCGCCGATCCGATGTGTGTGGCGCAGCCAGAGACCGGGTGCGGGCATCGTCGCGGCGGCGAGGTAGGCGGCGCCGACGGCCCATCCGAGATGGTTACGGAGCAGAGTCAGGGGGGACTTCGCCCTGGGTGTGCGGTTCATGGCGGCGCTCTTCCGTCGTGGGATCTGGGCGGAGGCGGGGCGCCGATATCGCGGAGTAGGCGTGCGGGGTCAGTCGTGCGACGGCGTATGTACACAGGCTCAGCCAGCAGAGGCTGAACAGCCAGCCGCCCAGGACGTCGGAGAACCAGTGAACGCCCAGGTAGACCCGGGACAGTCCGACCAGCACGGACCAGGAGCCGATGACCAGGACGAGTGATGTTCTGCCGCGTGGTGAGCGTGCGAGCACCGCGAGGATGAGCAGGCCGCCGGTGACGGCCGAGGTGGTGGTGTGGCCCGAGGGGAAGGACCAGCCGGAGGCGTGCGTGGCCCAGTCCACTGTCGCGGGGCGGGACCGGGCGACCAGGGACATCACCTCGTACCGCACGGCCTGCGCGGCGGCCAGAGTGCCGAGGCACGCGGTGACGGCCAGGAGCCGCTGCCGTGCCGTACGCCCAAGGATGAGGCCGGCCACGGCGGCCAGGGCGTACGGGACGATTCCGGTGCCGGTGTAGGTCACCCCGCGGGCCACGGCGAGTGCCACGTCCGGGCGGTGTGCCACCGACCAGGAGGTGAGGTTCGCGTCGCCGAAGACCGGGGCGCCGTCCCGGCCGGTGAGGATCAGCGTGAGCAGCACGAAGGCGACCGTGCTTCCCACCGCCGTGGAACCGGCGAGGTCCGTGGCGTCCCCGCGCGACAGCGCGGTGCGCGGAGGTGCGGACATCGGTGAGGACCCCTTCCGGACGGGCGCGCGGGTGCGGCGGCAGAGCGCGTCCCCATGGGCTACGCGGCTACGCGCCATGTAGATCGTCTACAGAACTGTAGACGATTGGGGAGTGGTGAGCGTTCCCGTTCCCGGACGGGGCGATCATTCCCGGACCACCCCGCGGGATGCCGTACCCTACGTGTTACGTATAACCCTGGAGAGGCCCTGATGAGACGCATCGCCTTGGTCACCCTCGTCGTCGACGACTACGACGAGGCGATCCGCCACTACACCGAAGCCCTCGGATTCCGCCTCGTCGAGGACACACCGCGGCCCGACGGCTCGCGCTGGGTCGTCGTCGAGCCCGACACGGAGGGCCACGGCAGCGGACTGCTGCTGGCCCGGGCCAAGGACGAGGCGCAGCGCGTCCGGGTCGGCGACCAGACCGGCGGCCGCGTGGGCTTCTTCCTGCACACCGACGACTTCGCCCGCGACTACGCGCGGATGCGCGCCGCGGGCGTGACCTTCCTGGAGGAGCCGCGCCACGAGCCGTACGGCTCGGTCGTCGTCTTCCAGGACCTGTACGGAAACCGCTGGGACCTGCTCCAGCCCGCCCAGTAGCCGGACCGCTCCCTGACAGCCCAACCCGCCGAGGAAAGACACGCATGACCGCGCCCCGCATCGACATCGACACCATCCGCCGCCTCCCCAAGGCCGTGCTGCACGACCACCTCGACGGCGGTCTGCGCCCCACCACTCTCGTGGAGCTCGCGGAGACGGTCGGCCACACCCTGCCCACCACTGACCCGCAGGCGCTGGCCGACTGGTACTACGAGGCCGCCAACTCCGGTGACCTGGTGCGCTACATAGCCACCTTCGAGCACACCCTCGCTGTCATGCAGACCCGCGAGGGCCTGCTGCGCACCGCCGAGGAGTACGTCCTCGACCTCGCCGAGGACGGCGTCGTCTACGGCGAGGTCCGCTACGCGCCCGAGCTGATGGTGAACGGCGGACTCACCCTGCCCGAGGTCGTCGAGACCGTGCAGGAGGGCCTCGCGGCGGGGATGGCCAAGGCGGCCGCCGCGGGCACTCCGGTGCGCGTCGGAACGCTGCTGTGCGGCATGCGGATGTTCGACCGCACGCGCGAGATCGCCGATCTCGCCGTGGCCTTCCGGGACGGCGGCGTCGTCGGCTTCGACATCGCGGGCGCCGAGGACGGCTTCCCGCCCGCCGACCACCTGGCCGCCTTCGAGCACCTGCGCAGCGAGAGCGTCCCCTTCACCATCCACGCAGGTGAGGCCCACGGCCTGCCCAGCATCCACCAGGCCCTCCAGGTCTGCGGCGCCCAGCGCATCGGCCACGGCGTCCGCATCACCGAGGACATCGCGGACGGCAAGCTCGGCCCCCTCGCGGGCTGGGTGCGCGACCGCCGTATCGCCCTGGAGATGTGCCCGACGTCCAACCTCCAGACCGGCGCGGCGACCTCCATCGCCGACCACCCCATCACCGCCCTGCGCGACCTGGGCTTCCGCGTCACCCTCAACACGGACAACCGTCTGGTGTCGGGCACGACGATGACCCGCGAGATGGCGCTGCTGGTGGAGGAGGCGGGCTGGGGCGTCGAGGATCTGCGCACGGTGACGGTGAACGCGGTCAAGAGCGCCTTCATCCCGTTCGACGAGCGCAATGCCCTCATCCGGGACGTGGTGCTGCCCGGCTACGAGGCCGCGCTCTGAAGGAGCCCGCGGACGTAGGCGGCCTGTCCGACGTGCTGAAGATCGTCGGACAGGACGCTCACCAGCCGTACGCCGAGGGTGACCGCCGGGGTCCAGCGCTCGTCCACGACGCGTTCGAGGTCCTTGGCGGCCAGCCCGCGCACGAACTGAAGGCTCTGCTCGTGCACGGCGTCGTAGTAGCCGGTCAGCAGGTCGGCCGACTCCACCCGGACCTTGGCCACCTTCTGCGGGGTGTGACCGTACCCGGTGTCCCGGCGGGGCAGATCGAGTCCGAAGCGCTTCTCCCAGCCCTGTGCCAGCCACACCTGGTCGAGCCCGGCGGCGTCGGCGACATGGTCGTCCTGGACTCGGGTGAGATGCCAGATCAGCCATGAGATGGAGTTGGCGGTGTCGGAGGGCCGGGCGTTGAGGTCGTCCGGGGTCAGACCCTCGACGGTGGTATGGACTTCTTCCTGGATGCGGCTGTACGCGTCGATGAGGATGTCCTTCGCATGCATGGATCCACCATCGCGCATCGCGCTGCCTCACGCGTCCGCAATCCAGCTTCCGTGGAAGCCGAGCGGTACGCGGCCGGGCAGATGGACGCGGGCGACCGGCTCGCCGGTGAAGTCCTGGGCGGCCAGGATCACCAGGTCGGCCGCGCCACGGTCGGGATTGTGCACATACGCGATCGTGTAGCCGTCGTCCTCGGCCCGCGCGCTTTCGGCGGGGACGAAGACGGCTTCTCCGGCGGCGGCGTCGCGCGGCAGCCGGTGGACCTGTGTGGTGCCGCGCAGCAGGTCGTGCTTGATCAGCGCGTTGCTGAAGGCGCGGTCGGGCGGATTGCCGTCCGCCGTCAGGTACGCCAGCGTCATGTCGGCGGCCGCCGCCGTGTAGGCGTAACGGTGCCGTCGGGAGACCAAGGCCTCGTGGACACGCGGGAACTCCTGCGGCCGGTCGTCGAGCGTCCTGGTGCGTACGCGTCCGTGCGCCACATCGATGGTCCAGCGTTCGAGCGAGGCGGTGCCCGCCCCGTACGGTCCGTCCGCACCGCGGCCCGCGACGTAGAACGGCGCCGGGTATGTCGTCATGTCGACGACCACGGACGAGCCCTCGTCGTACGCGTTCAGCGTGTGCGAGTAATAGACCGGCGCCACCTCGAACCAGCGGACCGCGCCGCCCGCCCGCGGCAGCAGGCCGACGCGGGTGGGGTGCTTCTCGTTCCAGACGTACGGCACCAGGTCGCCGCGCTCCGCCGCCGCGGGGTCGAAGGTGATGGGCAGGTCGAAGATCACGACGTACTTCTCGGTGAGCGCGAAGTCATGCATCATCGGCGCCTCCGCCACCGGGATCCGCGTGGTCCGCACGACCCGGCCGGTGTGGTCGATGACGTGGTGGCGGACGTGGTCCCAGGTCGGGTAGTAGGCGATCGCGTGCAGCTCGCCGGCCACCGTGTCGAACTTGGTGTGCGCGGTGAAGGCCCCCTTCAGGGTGCCGCGGAAGCCGTACGTGCCCACCGTGTTGAGCTCGTGGTCGAGTTCGTAGGGCAGCGGCCCGCTCTCCTGGAGCGCCAGGATCCGGCCCCGATGGCCGATGACGTGGGTGTTGCAGGGGAAGTCGTCCGGCGGCACCGGACCGGGATAGGGCTCGCCGAGTTTCTTCGCCACGGTGGACGAGCGGACCCAGCGGTTGCGGTACCACTCGGCGCGGCCGTCCCGCAGCCGTACGCCGTGCACCATGCCGTCGCCGAGCATCCAGTGGTGGGCGCGCGGGTCCTCGAGGCCCAGGACATTGGGGCCGTTGCGCAGGAAGCGGCCGTTCAGTTCGCGGGGGATCCGCCCGGTGACCGGCAGGTCGAACGCCGTCAGCTCCTCGGTGACGGGCTGGAACGCGCCCTCCAGGAAGGGATAGCGGCGTGTCTCCTGTGCGCGGGGCGGGGCCGCCGCCGCCCGGCCGCCCATGCCGACGGCGATTCCCGCCGCCGCCGTGACCGCCGCGCCCCGCAGGACCGTCCGTCGCGTGTGATCCGTCATCTCCGTACTCCCGCCTCGCGCCTCTCGTGCTGGACGTCCACGAGTCTGCGGCGCGGGGCCGGGCCGGGTCAGGAGTGCTGGGGCCCCTCTGGGGGTGGTGTCAGGCCCCCTCTTCGGAGGTGTCGAGGAGCCCCATCAGCGCCCGCGCGGCCGGACTGGTGGCGTCCGGCGGCGGGAGCATGGCGACGGTCTCGTACGACGCCTCGCAGGCGCCCTTGAAAGGGAGCGCGGCGAGGTCGCCGGCCTCGCGCTTGAGGCCGAAGTGCCGGGGTACGACGGCGATGCCGAGGCCTTCGTGGACGAGTTCCAGGAGGCTGTGTACGTCGTTGACCTCCAGGGTCACCGTCCGGTGCACGCCCGCCGCGGCGAAGGCCGCGTCCGTGGTGCGGCGCGGTCCCCAGTCGGGGTGGAAGTCGACGAAGGCCTCGCCGCCCAGTTCCTCGGGGGTGAGAACAGCGGCGGTAGCGAGGTGGTGCGCCGGGTGGCAGAGCACGGTCATCGGCTCGCTGGTCAGCGGGACCGAGCGCAGCTGGTCGGTGTCCGCCCGCGTCCGGACGGCGAAGGCCAGGTCGAGACGGCCCGCGCCGACCTCCTCGGCCAGCGCTTCGGAACCCGCCTGTCGCAGCCGGATCTCCACGTCGGGGTGGCGCCGCCGGAAAGCGGCGAGGAGCTGGGCCACCCGCACTCCCGCGATGCACTGTTCGGTGCCGAGGGAGAGCGTGCCGCGCAGCACGCCCTGCACGGCGGCCACGGCGTCGTGGGCCGAACGGACCTGGGCCAGGATCCGCTCCGCCTCCCCCAGCAGGGCGCGGCCGGCCTCCGTGAGCGTCACCCGCCGGGTGGTACGGACGAACAGCGGTGCCTGGAGTTCCCGCTCCAGGGCGCGGATCGATGAGGACAGCCCCGACTGCGAAACCATCAGCCGCTCCGCCGCCCGGGTGAAGTGCTGGTCCTCGGCGACCGCGACGAAATGCTGAAGATGGCGCAGTTCCATGAGGGGCAAGCGTAATCGCTCATTGAGAAGCCGAATCGCTCAATCCCATCCGATTCTCCCGTTGGACCGCTGCCCCGCACACCCGCGAGAGTGGAGACCTGTTTTCCCGGCCTTTCAGGAGTACGCCTTGTACACCGCACACACCGACCGTTACGCGGACATGCCCTATCGGCGCACCGGACGCAGCGGCCTGAAGCTCCCGGCGCTGTCGCTCGGCCTGTGGCACAACTTCGGCCCCGACCGGCCGGTGGAGACCCAGCGCGCGATCCTGCGCCGCGCGTTCGACCTCGGCGTCACCCACTTCGACCTCGCGAACAACTACGGTCCGCCGCCCGGCGCCGCCGAGTCCGCCCTCGGTGACGCCCTGAGGGCCGACTTCGCGCCGTACCGCGACGAGCTGGTCATCTCCACCAAGGCCGGATATCTCATGTGGCCCGGCCCGTACGGCGAGTGGGGCTCGCGCAAGTACCTGCTGTCCTCGCTCGACCAGAGCCTGCACCGCATGGGCCTGGACCACGTGGACATCTTCTACTCGCACCGCCCCGACCCGGAGACTCCCCTGGAGGAGACGATGGGCGCCCTGCACTCGGCGGTCCAGCAGGGCAAGGCGCTGTACGTCGGCGTCTCCAACTACTCCCCGGAGCAGACCCGCGAAGCCGCCCGCATCCTGGGGGAGCTGGGCACCCCGCTGCTCATCCACCAGCCCCGCTACTCGATGCTCGACCGCCGCCCCGAGGAGGGCCTCCTCGACACCCTGGACGAACTCCAGGTCGGGTCCATCGCCTACTCGCCGCTCGAGCAGGGCCTGCTCACCAGCCGATACCTGGACGGCATCCCGGAGGGTTCGCGCGCCGCGAGCGACAGCCCGTTCCTGAGCGCGGACACGGTCACCGAGGATCTCGTGCGGCAGCTGCGGGCCCTCGACGAGATCGCCAAGTCGCGTGGTCAGTCGCTGGCGCAGACGGCGCTGGCCTGGGTGCTGCGCGGTGGCCGGGTGACCTCCGCGCTGATCGGCGCGAGCAGCCCGCGGCAGCTGGAGGACAGCGTCGCGGCCATCGGTAACCTCGAGTTCGATCCGGACGAGCTCGCCCGGATCGACGCGATCGTCAAGCCGTAGGCCCCTGAGGTGCTCCCAGAGGCGGGCAGCCGCCTCTGGGGCGCGTGACCGCCATCGCGCCACGGCGCTACCCGTCGAGGCGCTCCACCAGGCGGACGGTCACGGTGTCCCCCTCCTCCTTCCCGATCGCCTTGCGCACGTCGGCCTTGACCGGCAACTTGTGCGTGCCGTCACCGAGGGCCATGAACGAACTGCGGAAAGGCCGGCCGTCGATCGTGCCGCCGACCTTGACCAGTCCGCGCGTTCCGAAGAACGCGACGGACTCTGGCCACACGACATAGGTCCAGCCGCCCTTCTCGGGGCTCTTGCGCAAGACCGCGGTGAATTCCGCGTTCACTTTGCTCACTGTGCTCATTCCGCTCTCCCTGTCCCGTGGTCTTCCTGCTCAAGAGACCGTCCGGGGCGGGAAAACTCATCCCTGTGCCGGTACGCGGTCCAAGAACCCGTACACACTCCGGATACGGTCCTCGTTGTCCAGGGTGATCACGTCGAATCCGGCGACCGGCGCCGAACCGTCCGCCTCGGCCACCAGCTCCCAGCCGAAGCGCGCGGTGTCGTGGTGCCCGTCCACGGCGCCCAGGAGCCGGAACGCGAACCCGGGGAACTGCTCGTGCGCCGCCGCGATCACGGCCGCGATCTGCTCGTGGCCGTGGACATCGGCCAGCGGGTCGGTGTAGCTGCCGTCGGCGGTCCAGGCGGCGGCGACCGCCTTCGCCAGGGCCTCCTGCCCGCCCGCGTTCCAGGCCTCGAAGTAACGGGCGACGGCGGTCTCGTAACGGTTGCTCGCGGACATGGTGAATCAGCCTCCATCGAGGTCGTACCTGCTGGTCAGGGGCCGGTTCCTGATCTGTCGTGCCCGTCGGGATCCGGTACGACCACCCTGCCGGGCAGCTCCCGGGGCGTCGATTACCTCGCGGGTAATGCGCTGAGAACGGCCTCAGCCCAGGGTCTCGGCGCAAGCCTGTGGTGTTTCAGCCAAACCCGGCGGTGAATATGCCAAGAAGACTGGCTGGAATGGCATGGTGACAGAGTGTCAGGAGTGGCGATACTCAATCCTTAGGGCACTTCAGCCACGCCCGGACAGCACCATCGTGCACAGCGAATGAGCCGCAGGGAAAGCGAGGCCGGACCGGCAGCGAGCGACGCCAGTGGGGGAGCGATCGTGCACGACGAATTCCTGTGCCATGTCACCGCCTACGGAATATGCGGTGGTCAGCGCGTCGGTGTACCCCTGGGTACCTATCGCGCGCCGACCCTGGCGCTGGCCCTGTGGTGGATGCGGGACCGGGCCGCGTGGATGGCGGAACGGCTCGATCCGCAGCCCGAGGACCCCACCTTCCCGCCGAACTCCATCGCCCCGGTGGCCGACACCGTCCCGGACGTGCCGACCATGCTGCGGGCCTGGTGCGGCGACACGCTTCAACAGGAACTGGTCGCCGAGGAACTGGCCGCGGGGAAACTCGTCCGCGTCGCCACCAGCGACGACACCACCGAATACGAACTGCTCGCCGAGTCCGTGGACGCCCTGCGGATGCACCGGACCGCAGCCGCGCTCGGCATCTCCGCCGCCTGACCGCCCGCGCGCTCCGGCCCGGGTGCACTGGGCGCATATCTGGACGAATAGCTAGAATTCTGGCATGGCAGAGCGGCCGGTCGCGCCGACCGCGCCCGAACTCGTCCTCGAGACCGAGACGGGTTCCACGGTGATGAGTCCGGGCCACGACTATCGCGTCGGGCGCGACCCCTCGAGCGACGTCGTCCTCGACGACGTCCGCGTCTCGTGGCACCACGCGGTGCTGCGGCCCGACGCCGACCACTGGACCCTCGAGGACGAGAACAGCACGAACGGCACATACGCCGACGGCCGACGCGTCCACGAGTGGGGCGTGGGCCCGGGCAGCGTCATCCGCTTCGGCAGCCCCGCAGACGGCCCGCGCGCCGTCCTCGTCGGCCACACGCCACCGGCCCAGGAGCGCCCCTCGGCCGTCTCCATGCCGGCCGCCACCGGCACCTTCCGCCGGCCGACCACCGTACGGCCCCTGCCGGCCCGCACCGTCCGCATCGGCCGCGGCGGCGACAACGACCTGGTCATCGACGATCTGGTGGCCTCCCGTCGGCACGCCGAGCTGCGCGCACTGCCGGACGGGACGTACGTGATCGTCGACCTCGGCAGCCACAACGGCACCTTCCTCAACGGACAGCCCGTGGAGCGTGCCCTGATCACGCCCGGTGACATCGTCGGTATCGGTCACTCCGCCTTCTGCCTCGTCGGCGACCAGTTGCAGGAGTACGTCGACACGGGCGAGGTCTCCCTGGACGTCCAGGACCTGACCGTCGAAGTCGACCACGGCCGCAAAAAGCTCCTGGACGAGGTGTCCTTTCCCGTCGGCGAGAAATGCCTGCTGGCCGTCGTGGGCCCGAGCGGCGCCGGAAAGTCCACGCTGCTCAACGCCCTCACCGGGCAGCGCCCCGCCGACCACGGCACGGTGCTCTACGACGGCCGCGACCTGTACCGCGACTACGCCGAGCTGCGCCAGCGCATCGGTCTCGTCCCGCAGGACGACATCCTGCACGCGCAGCTGACCGTGCGCCGCGCCCTCACCTACGCCGCCGAGCTGCGCTTCCCGCAGGACACCGGGAAGGCGGAGCGCCGCGCGCGGGTCGACGAGGTGATCGGTGAACTGGGCCTCACGCAACGCGCCGACCAGCCCATCCACAGCCTGTCGGGCGGCCAGCGCAAACGGGTCAGCGTCGCCCTGGAACTGCTGACGAAGCCGTCGCTGCTGTTCCTCGACGAGCCGACCTCCGGCCTGGACCCCGGCATGGACCGCTCGGTGATGCACATGCTGCGCGGCCTGGCCGACGACGGCCGAACCGTCATCGTGGTCACCCACAGCGTGCTCAGCCTCGACGTCTGCGACCGGCTCCTGGTGCTCGCCCCCGGCGGCAAGGTCGCCTACTACGGCCTGCCCGACGACACCCTCGCATTCTTCGGCTACCGGCATTGGCCCGAGGCGTTCGAGGCCTTCGACCGAGATGAGGGCCGGGACTGGGCGGCGGAGTACCGGGACTCGCCCTTCCACCGTGAGTACATCGACAACTCCAGCTCACAGCCGCGGCTGTCCCGGGACGCCGCCGGCGCGCTGGTGGGACCGCCGCCCGAGGCCCGGAGCTGGGGCGCCCAGCTCGGCACGCTGGTCCGCCGCTACGCGGCCGTGCTCAGCGCCGACCGGACCTTCCTCGCCGTCATGATCGCGCTGCCGTTCGTGATGGGCGCGATGGCCCGGGCGCTGGCCGGCAGCAGGCTGAGCCAGGAGACGGCGATGAACGCGCTGCTCATCCTCTGTGTCGGCGCGGTACTGACCGGCGCCGCCAATGCCGTGCGCGAACTGGTCAAGGAGCGGGTGATCTATCAGCGGGAACGCGCGGTGGGCCTGTCCAGATCGGCGTACCTGATGTCCAAGGTCGTCGTCCTCGGCACTGTCACCGTGCTCCAGGCCGTCGTGCTCACCCTGGTCGCCCTGCTAGGTGTCGACCTCAACGCACCCCGCGGCAAAGGGGTGCTCATGCCGCCGCTCGTGGAGCTCACGGTGGCGGTGGCTCTGCTCGCCTTCACCGCGATGATGCTCGGCCTCCTCGTCTCCGCGCTGGTGCGCAAGGAGGAGGTCACCATGCCGCTCCTCGTGCTGCTCGCCATCGTCCAAGTGGTCTTCTGCGGGGCACTGTTGAACGTGAACGGGGTGCCGGGCATCGAGCAGCTGTCCTGGCTGGTGCCCTCGCGCTGGGCGCTGGGCGCGATGGCCGGGACGATCGGCCTGGCCAGGATCGTCCCCGGCGACCTGACCGCCGACCCGCTGCTCAGGCACTCGGCCGGCATCTGGCTGCTCAACATGGCGATGCTGGTCGTCCTCTCCGCCGTCTTCGGATACGCGGTGGGCCGTCTGCTGCGGCGGCACGAACCCGCGGTCATGCGGAAGTAGGCGCCGATGACGACCCCCGACTTCCGCCCCACGCACGTCGTTCCGCAGGACGGCCTGGCCGCCTGGGAGACGCCGGACCCGTCCCGGCCCACGGTGCCCCTCGACGCGCTGCTGCCGGTTCAGCTGGTCGACCGGCTCGGGGACTGGGGCCGCGTCGTCTGCGCCAACGGCTGG
Source organism: Streptomyces sp. NPDC048415 (assembly GCF_040651675.1). Lineage (NCBI taxonomy): Bacteria > Bacillati > Actinomycetota > Actinomycetes > Kitasatosporales > Streptomycetaceae > Streptomyces > Streptomyces sp. NPDC048415. The sequence continues at coordinate 43,943 of NZ_JBEZKJ010000047.1, forward strand.
TCGGCCTGGGTCGACGGCCGTCTGCTGGTCGCCGTACCGCAGTCACCGCCCGCCGCGAGCAGCCCGCTCGCCCGCACGGCGGACCCGCGCCCGTTGCTCACCCGCGTCGAGGAGGCGCTCACCCGCTACCGGGGCGCTGCCGAGGAACTCGCCGCCGGGCAGCTCGACGCGGAGTCCTTCCGGAGGCGTACACAAGGACAGCGGATCGGGGTGGTCGTCGACGGCGAGTCCCTGTGGCTGTACGACGGTGAACACGAGCGATGGGTGTACTGCGACGGGACACGGCTGAGCACCTTCGCGGCCGAGCGGGGCCCCGCGCCCGGCCCGCCGGAGCATACCGGGGAGGCGCAGGCGGCATGGGGGGAAACCAGGGTCGTACCGGAACCGGCTCCGGAGGGCCACGAGCCCACCCGCCTCGTGCCGTACGAGGGCGAGGGCCGGGGAGACGCCTGACCCGCGGTGCGCGGTCCGACCGGGGAGACGCCTGATGGCGGACGCGCGCTGGGACTCGGGTGACGGCAGCACCCCTGCGGCGGTGCCTGGGGGGAGGTGCTGATGGGTAGCCCGTGGCGGTGCCGGGGGGAGGGCTGAGGGCAACCCGTGTTGTCACCGTGGCACCCGCCTGGCCCCCCCCGTCTGCTGCTGCCGCCGCTGCGCTCGCGCGTCCCCTGCTGCTGCCGCAGCCGCTGGCACTGGGCTGCCGCAGCCGCAGTCGCCGAGGGGCGACCGGCCGGTGTTCCGCGGCCGCCGGACCGTTCGGCATGAGTTGGGCGGTGTGGTTCGGACGGGTCAGTCGGACGTGGCGCCGTGCCGGTCCGGGGAGTCGCCGACCTCGCCCCGCCGGTGCACCCCTTTGGCCAGCAGACTGCCCAGGAACCCGGTGACGAGACCCCACAGCACGGCCAATCCGAGCGCGGTCCACACCTCCGGCTTCAGGAAGAGTTCCCCCTTCAGGCCGCCGCCGAGGTCGCCGATGCCGAGGATCGACAGACCGTAGTGTGCCGAGATCCGGCCGAGGAGACAGATCATGAGCACGGTGAGCGCGAGCGCGACCGCCATGTGCACGGCGTGCTGCCAGGCCCGCATCCGAGCCGGTGAACGGGCCGCCATCACGAACGCGACCGCGAGCAGCAGTACGGCGTCGACGACCACCAGCCACCACCACCTGCCGTCGTGGTCGGCGAGGCTGCGCAGATTGAGCGCGGAGACGTCCCGGGTGCGCAGCACCTCGTCGAGCACATGCGGCATCGGCAGTCCGAAGGGCCCGCCCACGCGCCCGTTCCAGGTGGCGCCCAGCCCGATGGTGAGGGTCAGCCAGGCCACGTTGGGCAGCCCGAGCAGGATCACGGCGAACGTCGCGGGCACGTGTCCCCGGGTCGCCGCCGCCACCAGCGCGACGACCACGCCCAGGGCCACGTACACCAGCAGCAGCACGACCATCGCGTACGCGGCCGGACGCACCGACTCCTGGAAGCGCACCAGCCGGGCGGGAAGCGGCGCCCGGCGCGAGACCAGCAGGGCGACGACGAAGACGCCCGCCAGCCACAGCACCCCGAAGCCCAGCGTCCGCGCCACGTCGGTCTTGAAGCCCACCTTGGGCGTGGCGCCGAACAGGTTGCCGATGTCGCCGATGGTGCCGTTGCCCAGATCGACGGTGAAGTTCTGGCGGGCCAGGAGCGCGAGCCCGACCAGGCCCAGCACCCACAGGACGGCCATCCGGGCCGCCCACCCAGCCAGTTCGGGAGCCCCGGCGACGGCCCGGTGACGCAGAGGCCGCAGGAAACCGGCCGCGAGCACCAGCACTCCGGTCAGCGTCACGGACAGCGGAATCACCGTCAGGCCCGCTTTGGTGCCGGCGATGGCTCCGGCGTCCCCCGCGAGTTCGACGGTGCCGCCGACGGCCGTGACGACCGTGGCCGCGACGACCCGCGGGAACGCGTTGTCGGGGAGGTCGGCGGCGCCGGCCGCCCACAGCCCGAGCGCGGCGACCACACCCATGGCGATCAGCCCGGCCAGCACGGCCACGACGGCCTGAAGCCAGCCGTGGCGGGCGGCCGTCCGCTCACCGTGGCGGCCCACTGCCTGGTCGGACGGTGTCTGGGCGCTCACGCTGCCACGCTAAGCAGCGCCGACGCCGTCCGCCCCTCGTGAGGGCCGACCGGCGTCAGCTTGCGGGCGGTGAGGGATCGGAGCACACAATGGATCTGTTGTGGAAGAAAGCTGCATGAATCATATGAAATGCCGCAGCCCCTTCACTGGGAAGAAGAGCTCGTGAGCGTCGAACCTCCGTCCTCCGACCGCCCCACCGGACCGCCTTCGGGTCCGCTGACGGGTCCGACGCAGCCGAGCACGTCCGATCCGACTCCGACTCAGCCGGGCGGTCGGCCGCCGTTGGGGCCGCGGAGCGGTGGCTCGGGCGCGGGCGACGGCGGAGGGTCCGGTGGAGCGGGCGGCAGGGGCGGGCCGTCCGAACCCGGTGGGCCGCTCGGCCCGGGCGAGTCAGGCCAGGGCAAGGGGCCCGACCGGCCCTGGTGGAAGTCGGCGCCCCGCATCGCGCTCATCACCGGCGTCCTGGTGGCCGCGGTAGTTCTGGGCCTCGTCTTCACCCGGTCCAACCACACGACCACGACCGGCAGCGAGGTCTTCCTCCAGGCCGCAGGCAAGTCGGGACCCGACCCGTTCACCGAGTCGACCGCGACGGACAGCTCGACCGCGCCCCAAACCCCCGCGGCGTCGACCGCTTCGGCACCCGCCAGCGTCACGCGGGGCGTGGACGGTTCGGCGCCCGGCCTCTACGGCGGCACGCGCAACGTCTCCCCCTGCGACGTGGAGAAGCAGATCGGCGCGCTGCGCGCGGACCCGGCGAAGAACAGGGCGTTCGCCTCGACGGAGGGCATACAGGCGTCCGAGGTGCCCGCGTACCTGCGCTCGCTCACCCCCGTGCAGCTGCGCATGGACACCCGCGTCACCAACCACGGCTACCGCGCCGGCGCCGTGACGAGCTATCAGGCGGTGCTGCAGACGGGCACCGCCGTCCTCGTCGACGGCCACGGCGTGCCCCGGGTGCGCTGCGGCTGCGGCAACCCGCTGCTGGCGCCGGTCGCGCAGCACAGCACACCGAAGCCGACGGGCGACTCATGGCCGTCGTACCGGACGCAGAACGTCGTGGTCGTCGCGCCCTCGACGACGATCATCAACGTGTTCGTCATCTTCGACCCCGACCACGACGAGTGGATCGCGCGGCACAAGGGCGACACTGGCCATCACGATCAGAAGACGCACCCCCCGGCGAACCCCTCCCCGTCGGTGAGCGTCTCCTCCCGGACTCCGAGCTCGGCGTCGCCGAAGTCCCCATCGCCGAAGTCCCCATCGCCGAAGTCGCCGTCGCCCAAGTCGTCGACGCCGTCGGCCAGCTCGTCGTCGCCCTCGCCGTCCTCGTCCTCACCGTCCTCGCCGGAATCGAAGTCTCCGTCCACCGAGCCCCCGTCGACGACCCCGACCACCCCGACGACCTCGACGACCTCGACGTCCGGCTCGGCGTCCTCGAGTCTGACCACCGAGCCGTCGTCGGCGTCCTCCCCCGCCCTCACCTCCTCGCTCTCCAGCGCCCCGGGGCCGTCCACGATCTCCCCGGGGCTGTGAGGGAAAACCGGTGGCGGATCTCGTGGCGGCGATCGATGCTCGTGTGTATGGCTGACAGCGTCCGACCGCAGTCCGGTGACCGTCCTGGGATCGAGCGGAGTTTCGGTTGGTGGGACATGTTCGTGCACCCGAAGGAGGATCCGCGGAGCGACGGCGGGTTCGTGGGGGAGCGGGAGACGCTCGTCGGGTATCTGCGGGACCAGCGGCTGACGTTGGTGATGAAGTGCGCCGGGCTCGACGCCGACGCCATGGCCCGGCGTTCGATCGAGCCGTCGAACCTGTCGTTGCTCGGGTTGGTGCGGCATCTGGCCGGAGTCGAACAGACGTGGTTCCGGCGGGTGATGGCCGGACAGGACGTGCCACGCCACTACCGCTCCGACGACGATCCCAACGGGGATTTCCACGGTGCGGTGCCCGATCCCGAAGCCGTCGCCGAGGCCTGGGACACCTGGCGCTCCGAAGTCGCCTTCGCCGAACGGTTCGTGGCCGAGGCCCCCGACCTGGCCGCCACCGGCAGCAACGGCGACGAGCCCATCGCCCTGCGCGAAGTGCTGGTGCACATGATCGAGGAGTACGCCCGCCACAACGGCCACGCGGACTTCCTGCGCGAGGGAATCGACGGCCGGGTCGGCCAGTAGCGGGCCGACCGTCGAGTCGGCCAGTAGCGGATCGACTGCCGAGTTGGCCAGTAACGGAGCGACTGCCGAGTCGGTCGGCGGGGACGGCGTCAGCGGGGGCTTCACCCAGAGCGGAACGCCAATCCCTTCCCGTGCCGCCCAGCGCTTCTAGGCTGAAGGGGTGAGCAACCACGCGCCGAACGAAGCCCGCGTCATCCCGCTGCGCCCCGCCGCCGCGCCTGGTCCCGCCCCGGCCGGCGCTCCCGGACTCGCGCCACAGCGGCCCCGCCCGGTCCTCGCGCCCCGCCAGGTACCCCCGGCCCCGGCGAAGGAGCCGCTGTGGCGCGACCTCGTCGGCGACGTCCTGCGGCGCGAGCGCCTCGCCCAGGAGCGCACCCTCAAGGACGTGGCCGACGAGGCCCGGATCTCCATGCCGTACCTCTCCGAGCTGGAGCGCGGCCGCAAAGAGGCTTCCTCCGAGGTGCTCGCCGCCGCCGCTCGCGCCCTGGGCCTCGGCCTCACCGACCTGCTGTCGCTGGCCCAGGATGAACTCACCCGGCTCGCCCAGGTGAGGCCGGCCCGCACCCGCTCCACCTCGTCCTCGCGCTACGACGGCATGTGCCTCGCAGCCTGATGCCGGCCCGGCGGTGACCGAGGTGTCAGAGCACCGCGAGCCGCCGGCTCAGCACCTCGTCCGCGAGCCCGTACGCCACCGCCTCCCGCGCGGTGAAGACCTTGTCCCGGTCCATGTCCGCGCGCAGCGTCGCGATGTCGTGGTGGGTGTGCCGGGAGAGCACCTCCTCGACCTGGGAGCGGATGCGGAGCATCTCCTTGGCCTGCAGGGTGAGGTCCGAGACCGTGCCCTGCCGCCCTGCGCTGGCCGGCTGACCGAGCAGCACGCGCGCGTGCTCCAGTACGAACCGTCGCCCGGGATCGCCCCCGGCCAGCAGCACCGCCGCCGTCGAGGCCGCCTGTCCGACGCAGAACGTGGAGATCGGCGCCTGCACGAACGTCATCGTGTCGTAGATCGCCATGAGCGAAGTGAACGAGCCGCCGGGCGAGTTGATGTAGATCGCGATCTCGTTCTCCGGGCTCGACGACTCCAGATGGAGGAGTTGCGCGATGACGACGTTCGCGACTCCGTCGTCGATCTCCGTGCCGAGAAAGATGATCCGCTCGGACAGCAGCCGGCTGAAGACGTCGTAGGACCGCTCGCCCTGCGGGGTCCGCTCGACGACGTTCGGAATCGTGTACGTACCCATGTCAGAGCCCCATCCGTCGTCGTGACGCGGCCGGGCGGACGTCGTCGAGCGACTCGACGACCCGGTCCACCATGCCGTAGTCCTTGGCTTGTTCGGCCGTGAACCAGCGGTCGCGGTCGCCGTCCCGGGAGATCGTCTCCTCGCTCTGGCCGGTGTGTTCCGCGGTGATCCGCTCGATGGCGTTCTTCGTGAACTCCAGGTTCTGCGCCTGGATCTCGATATCGGCGGTGGTGCCGCTGATGCCGGCGGACGGCTGGTGCATCATGATCCGCGCGTTCGGCAACGCGAAACGCTTCCCGCGCGTTCCCACACTGAGCAGGAACTGCCCCATGCTCGCCGCGAAGCCCATCGCGAGGGTGGAGACGTCGTTGGGGATCAGCCGCATCGTGTCGTAGATCGCGAGCCCCGCCGTCACCGATCCGCCCGGACTGTTGATGTACAGGCTGATGTCGGTCCGCGCGTCCTCCGCGGACAGCAGAAGCAGTTGGGCGCAGACCCGGTTCGCGGAGACCTCGTCGACCTGTGTGCCGAGAAAGACGATCCGCTGGGCGAGCAGCTGCGCGGCCAGATGGTCGTCGAAGCGGGTCGCTCGGGTGTCGCCCTCTTCGGCCCGCGGCGCGCGGGCCGGGTCCCATCCGGTGATGAGTGGAGTCATGGGTCCTCCTTGTCGTTGCGCGGCTGCGGTCGCCGCGTTCTCCACTGTGGCTCCGGACGCGCCGGGGGAGCAGCTTTCTCTGCCCGCGGCAGATTCGCCGCGGGCAGAGCCGATCACGGCACGACGAACCCAGGGATCTGTTTGCATGTGGAGATGAGCATCTTCGTACGCGCGCGGTTCGACGCCCACGACCGAAGGCAGGCGGAGTTCGAGGAGTTGGCGCTCGCCCTGCGGAAGCAGACGGAGGACGAGTCCGGGACTCTCACCTACCGACTGTTCTCCGCCGGTGGCGGCAGCTATCTGGTGCTGGAGGAGTACGTCGACTCCGCGGCCGTCGCGGTCCACCAGGAGCGCGCGGCAGACCTGCTGGCGCGCGTCGGGCAATGCGCGGACATGGTCTCCGTCGAGATCTACGGCCCCATCGGGCCCGACATCCGTGCATGGGCGAGCGCTCGCCCCCAGGTGTCCCTGTACCCCGACTTCCCCGATGACGGCGCCCAGAACTGAGGAGCCCCTCGGACTCGGCCTCACCCGGCCGCCTCGGTCTCACCCGGCCTCGCGAAGCTCCCGGAAGAAGGCCCGTACATCGGCGGTCAGTAGATCCGGCTGCTCCATCGCGGCGAAATGGCCGCCCCGGTCGAATTCGGTCCACCGGACGATGTTGTTGGTGCGCTCGGCCATGTGCCGCAGCGGCAGGAAGTTCTCCCGGGGGAAGACGGCGAGAGCGGTCGGGGCGGTCGACGGTTCGGGCGGCGCGCCCCAGTAGTGCGCGTGGGCCCGCTCGTAGTAGATGCGGCCGGACGAACCGGCCGTGCCGGTCAGCCAGTACAGCATCACATTGGTCAGCAGCAGATCCCGGTCGACAGCGTCCTCGGGGCGGTCCTTGGAGTCCGTCCATTGCTTGAACTTCTCGGCGATCCAGGCGAGTTGGCCGACCGGCGAGTCCGTGAGCGCGTACGCGAGAGTCTGCGGCCGCGTGGACTGGACATCGGCGTACCCCTGCTCGTCGCGGCTCCAGTCCCGGCCCCGCCGCCAGGACGCCACCGTGCGCTCGCGCTCCTCCGGACTCAACTCGGCCAGTTCCTCGGCCGTCGGCTCGGCGGCCGCGGAGGAACCGGGCAAGAGATTCAGGTGTACGCCGATGACGCGCTCGGGATGGGCCCGGCCCAGTTCCCGGGAGATGGCCCCGCCCCAGTCCCCGCCCTGCGCGCCGTATCGGCGATAGCCGAGGCGCTCCATGAGCTCGGCAAACGCGGCGGCCACCCGGGTGAATTCCCATCCGGTCTCCCGCGTCGGCCCGGAGAGCCCGAATCCGGGAATGCTCGGCACGACGAGGTGAAACGCGTCGGCCGGATCGCCGCCGTGCGCACGAGGGTCGGTCAACGGCCCGACGACATCGCTGAATTCGACGATCGACCCCGGCCAGCCGTGCGTGATGATCAGCGGAGTCGCATCGGGTTCCGGGGACCGGATGTGCGCGAAGTGAACGCGCGCGCCGTCGATCTCGGTCGTGAACTGCGGCCATGCGTTGAGCCGCGCCTCGGCGGCCCGCCAGTCGTAGACGTGCCGCCAGTACCGTACGAGCTCCCGCAGATAGTCCCGCGGAACGCCGTACGACCACCCCACGCCGGGCAGCTCGTCCGGCCACCGGGTGCGGTCGAGCCGCTGGTGCAGATCGTCGAGGTCGCTCTGCGGGAAGTCGAGACGGAAAGGGTGAACGCGCGAGGTGTCTGACGATGTCATGTCCGCGGATGCTAACTCCGAGCGGAGGGTGACGCCGGTCATTTTCGGGGCGGCGTACGACCGTGCCCTTCAGACCTTCCCGCCGAAGAAGACCTGCACTTCCCGGATGAGTCCGTCCCGTACGGTGATCGCCTCGATGTTGCGGTGTCTGCCGCCCGTCGTGAGCTCGTACTCGTAGTAGACGAAGACGAGCTCCTCGTCCGCGGGAGTAACGCGCAGCAGCCGTTGCTCCTTGAACCGGTCGGCGGTGGGGAAACAGCGTTCGAAGAACGTGGCCTTGTCGATGTGATCGTCCTGCGGACTGGTGAACGAGAAATCGTCCGCGTAGAGAGCGAGGGCCGCGTCGCGGTTCTGCGACCCGTAGTACTCGAACGCCGCCTCGACGACGCCGGTCGGGCTGTTGATCATTCGATCTCCTGGTGATCGTGGAGAAGCGGCATAGTGTGGACGCATGGGTGGCGGTGTGCTGACGCTGTTCCTGTGCGGCGATGTGATGCTCGGGCGGGGCGTCGATCAGATTCTCGCGCACCCCGGCGATCCGGCACTGCGGGAGAGCTACGCCGGGGACGCCGGGGCCTACGTGCGGGCGGCGGAGTCGGCGAGCGGGGCGATCCCCGCGCCGGTTCCTCCCTCTTGGCCGTGGGGTGACGCGTTGCGCACGCTGGAGGAGTCCTCGCCGGATGTCCGGATCGTGAACCTGGAGACGGCCGTCACGCGCAGCGACGACTTCGCACCGGGGAAAGGGATCCACTACCGGATGCACCCGGCCAACGTCCCGGCCCTGGCGGTGGCCCGGCCCGATGTGTGCGTCCTGGCGAACAACCACGTCCTGGACTTCGGCCGTCCCGGCCTTGAGGAGACGCTCGACTCGCTGGCCCGTGCGGGCCTGGCCGCGGCGGGTGCGGGACGGAATGCCGACGAGGCGCACGCGCCGGCGGTGGTCACCGTCGGCCGACGGGCCGGACGTGTGCTGGTGTTCGCCATCGGCATGTCGTCCAGCGGTATTCCACCGAGCTGGGCGGCGATCGACGACCAGGCCGGTGTCGCCTACGTCGCTGATCCGTCGCCCGCCGAGGCCGCCGCGGTCTCCCAGCGCGTACGGCGGGTGAAGCGACCGGGCGACATCGCGGTCGTCTCCGTGCACTGGGGCTCCAACTGGGGATACCGCATCCCTCGGGACCAGATCCGCTTCGCACACGCGCTGGTCGACGGCGGAGTCGACGTCGTACACGGGCACTCTTCCCACCATGCCCGCCCCCTTGAGGTGTACCGCGACAGGCTGGTCCTGTATGGCTGCGGCGACTTCATCGACGACTACGAGGGCATCAGCGGCTACGAGGAGTACCGCGACGACCTTCGGTTCGCCTACCTCGTCTCGCTTGAGGCGGACACCGGGAGGCTGGCCGACCTGCGCATGGTGCCGCTGAGGGCCCGGCGGATGCGGCTGGAGCCGGCGACGGACGAGGAACGGACATGGCTGCGCGCGACCCTCGATCGGATCAGCGTCGGTGTCCACATCACCCTGGATCCCGACGGCGCGCTCAGGCTGCTCCGTCCGGCGGCCGCCCACGGGACCGGGAGTGGCCGATGAAACCGACGGCTGCGGCTGACCCCGCTCGGGGTGGGAGCCATGAACTCGCCGCGGTTCGCCCTCGCCCTGTGGCGGTGCACCCGGCGCCGGATGGCCTTCGACGGCGGGTCCGGGCCCGCCACCGCCCGGGGTGTACGCCCCCATCGGCAGACCCACCCTGCGAGCGATCGACGCCGGGCGAGGCCCCCGGGCGGTGAATGGGGCATCGAGGGCCGACCGCACCTCCTCGTTGGGGGAGCCCCGGCCGGAGTGTCGTCGACCTCGGCCGGGGTACCCGTTGGAGTTGACCGACGGCATCCTGCGGATCCTGCCGGCGAAGTCCGTCCCTCCAAGCGGCGCCGCGTCGCCATAGGAGGGAAGGAACAGGGCGTGTGCGGCGGGGAGCGGCGTACGGAGCAGACCACAGGTGGGTGACGCCTCAGGACGGAGGGCGGGCCGGTGATCTCCGAGATGGTTCTGGTACCGGCCGGGAGCGAAGAGCTCGCGGGTGACCTCGTCGTGCCGTCAGCGGCGCGGGCGGTGGTGCTGTTCGCGCACGGCAGCGGCAGCTCCCGGCACAGTCCGCGCAACCGGATGGTCGCCGCCGAGCTGCGCACGGCCGGGCTCGGCACTTTGCTGATGGATTTGCTCAGTGAACGGGAGGACCGCCAGGACGCGCGCACGGCCGAGCACCGGTTCGACATCCCGTTGCTGGGGCGCCGTCTGGTGGCCGCGATCGACTGGCTGGAGGTACAGCCGGACATTCGCGGGCTTTCGGTCGCCCTGTTCGGTGCCAGCACCGGAGCGGCGGCGGCGCTGGTGGCCGCCGCGGAGCGGCCGGAGCGGGTGCTGACCGTCGTGTCGCGGGGTGGACGCCCGGATCTGGCGGGCAGGGCCCTGGAGCGTGTTCGAGCGCCTGTACTGCTGATCGTCGGCGGCGAGGACCAAGAGGTGCTTCGACTGAATCAGTGGGCGGCCGGGCAGCTGAACGCGCCCAACTTCCTCCACGTGGTGCCGGGCGCCACCCACTTGTTCGAGGAGCCGGGCGCCCTGGAGCAGGTCGCCGACACGGTCAAGGCGTGGTGCGACGACCGGCTGACGTCTGCGCGGGATGCCGCAACGGAGCGATGACCGGTGGCCGATCGCGTGGCATAGCGCCGGTCGGTGCGGATAACAGGCCGCTGCCCGCGATCATGGACGCCTGGACCGGCTGATCCCACCGCATGCCGGGCCCCCGGTCAGCACATACGATGCCGTGCCCATGGTGCCTGGAATCAACACAAGATGTTCGAACTCCCTTACATCCGCGGGCAGTTCGGGATGCCCGGGCGGGAAGGCCTGGGTGGCGTGGCGCCCTTGCGAGGGCATCGCGGTGCGCCCGCTGTCGTTGCGTGCTCTGTCCGAGGAGACCCCCGGAGGGTCACACGTCGACGGTCGCCCTGCACGACCATCCGTAGGGGTCGGGCCCTACGTGCAGCTCGTTCCACGAGACGGCCTTCGGAACGGCGCCGATGATCTCCACATCCGCCAGGCCGACGACCGCAAGCCGTACGTCGAGACCGCCGTCGGCTGTGTCCGCCTCCACATCCACGGGCACCTGGCCGTCCCTCTCAAGGCGGAAGACGACCTCCTCCAGCAAGCTGGCCAGCAGATCGTCGTCGCTGCCCTCGGGCACGCGCATCCGCTGGACGGAGGTCGGCCGCACCGCCGACACGTCCGCGAAGCTCCCCACCAACGCGAGCACAGCTTCCACCAGGCAGCATTCCCGGCTCGTACCCCACGCCTCGATCCGCACGGCGGCAGTGTGCGGCACCAGCCGGTGCCCGCTTTCGCCCTGCCGCCGCTCCGACCTCTCGTCGTCTGTGTCGCCGACCATGCCGATCGTCTGCCCTGTCGTTCCGTGCGCACACCGATCGTGGGATGGCGCACGGCTGCTCTGTCTCTGTCCACGTCTCTGTCCACGCTATCGCGACGCGTCCGGGGGTACTCGGCGATCACGACGCATCATGCGCGCCCCTCTTCAAGCAGTCCGGGATGGGAAGGAAGCGAGGGTCATGCGTTTCGACAACCGTCGGCAGGCGGGACAGGAACTCGCTGTCCGACTCCTCGAATGGGCCGGCGACAGGGACCTCACCGACACCCTCGTGCTCGCCCTCCCGCGAGGCGGGGTGCCGGTCGCGGCCGAGATCGCCCGAGCCCTGCACGTCCCGCTGGATGTCCTGGTGGCCCGCAAGATCGGCCTGCCCGACAACCCGGAGCTCGGGATCGGGGCGATCGTCGGTGAGGACCCGCCCGCGTTCGACCGTACGGCCTTGGAAGCACTGCATGTGTCCGAGGACAAGCTCGGGGCCGTCGTCGCCCGGGAGCGGCTTGAACTCCATCGGCGTGAGCAGATCTATCGAAGCGGGCGCCCCGCACCCCGCGTGAACGGCCGCAGTGTCGTACTCGTCGACGACGGGCTGGCCACGGGAAACACCGCGCGCGCCGCCCTGCGACACCTGCGCCGCCAGGATCCGGCACGACTGGTCCTGGCGGTCCCCGTCGGAGCCCCCAGAACCGCCGACGCACTGCGCGTCGAGGCCGACGACGTCATCTGCCTCCACCAGCCTCGGAACCTGGTCTCGGTGGGGCAGTGGTACGACGACTTCGGGCAGGTGTCGGACGATGAGGTGCTCGAGGTGTTGCGCGGGGTCCAGTCCGCGATCTGAAGGTGCCCCCTCGGGCGGTGCCCCGGGGTGTGCTACGCCAGGTGAATCCCGGCGCGCGTCACCGATGAGTTCTCGGACGACGATCAGTCGACATGAGTGACGACGTTTCCCGCCCGAGGAGGTACGCATGCCCGCTGACGGATTCACCACGTGTCTGTGGTTCGACGGCCAGGCCGAAGAGGCCGCGCACTACTACGTCTCGATCTTCAAGAACTCCAGTCTCGGCAGGATCGGCCGCTACACCGAGGCCGGGCCCGGCCCCGCCGGATCCGTGCTGGCCGCGGAGTTCGTGGCCAACGGACAGAAGTTCGTCGCGCTGAACGGAGGCCCGCAGTTCACGTTCGACGAGGCCATCTCGTTCCAGATCCACTGCGACGACCAGGCAGAGGTCGACCACTACTGGAACAAGTTCATCGAGGACGGCGGCGAGGCGGGCCCCTGCGGCTGGCTCAAGGACAAGTACGGCCTGTCGTGGCAGGTCGTCCCGAGCAGGCTGATCGACCTGATCAGCGACCCTGACCCGCAGAAGGCGGCCCGTACCACGCAGGCGATGCTGCAGATGTCCAAGCTGGACCTCGCCGCCCTGGAGAAGGCGTACGAGGGCGAGTAGCGGACCGGCGCGGCGGCCGGCCCGCTCCTGCATCCCGAGGATCAGGCGAGCTGGCCGCTGTGCAGCGCCGTGTACGCGCCTCCGCGCCGCAGCAGCTCCTCGTGCGAGCCGATCTCCTGGATGCCTCCGTCTCGCATGACCACGATCCGGTCCGCGCCCCGGATCGTGGACAGCCGGTGCGCCACGACGAACGTGGTGCGGCCGCGCAGCAGCCGGGCCAGCGCCTGCTGGACGAGGGCCTCGGAGTGCGTGTCCAGCGCGGAGGTGGCCTCGTCGAGGATGAGCACCCGGGGATCGCGGATCAGCGCACGTGCGATGGCCAGCCGCTGCCGCTGGCCCCCGGAGAGCCGGGCCCCGTGCTCACCCACCACGGTGTCGAGGCCCTGCGGCAGCCGGTCCACGAACTCCAGCGCGTTGGCGTCGCGCAGCGCCTCGCGCACCACGGCGTCGCCGGCGTCGTCCATGCCGTAGGCGACGTTCTCCCGGATCGTTCCGTCGAAGAGGATCGACTCCTGCGGCACGACCGAGACGAAACGCCGGTAGGTGCGCAGGTCGAGGGTGTTCATGTCGGTTCCGTCGAGCAGCAGCCGGCCCGAGGTCGGACGGATGAACCCGATGACGAGGTTGAGGACCGTGGACTTCCCGGCCCCGGAGGCGCCGACCAGGGCGACCGTCTCGCCGGGGAAGACTGACAGCGTGAAGTCCCTTACGGCGGGCCTGCCTTCGTCGGGCGCGTGTCCGACGCCCTCGAGGTAGGTATGCCCGACGCCTTCGAAGCTGATGGCGCCGCGCAGCGAGCTGACTTCAGTCTTGCCCTCGTTGTCCTCCAGCTCCGGCGCCTGGAGCACCTCGCCGACCGAACGCACCGATTCCAGACCCTTGGTGATGACCGGGGCCAGACCCGCCAGCGTCGTCGTGGAGTTGGTGAGGGTGGTCAGGAAGGCGCTGAGCATGACGACGTCGCCGGGGGTGACACCCCAGTACCCGTAATACGACACCAGCGCCGCGCCCGTCAGGAAGAGCACTCCGACGACGTTCAGGAAGACCCACGCCAGTGAGGCGAACCGCCCGTTGAGCAGATCGAGGCGCAGCCCGGAGCGGAGCACCTGCCGCAGAGTGCCGTCCATACGGCGCAGCGCCTTGCCCTCCAAGCCGTGCGCCCGGGTGACGGGGATGAGCCGGGTCATCTCCGTCACCCGCGCCGACAGATGTTCGACCTCGTGCCGGAAGTGCTCGTTCTGGGAGCGCAGCCGCGTCCGCAACCGGGCCACCAGCAGGGCCGCGACCGGCACCACGCACAGGAAGACCGGCACGAACTCGGGTGTGCGGATGGCGATGACGACCAGACCGCCGGTGAGGACGGTGAGCGCGCCGAGCCCGGTCTCGGCGGTCTGCTGCACCATCTGTTCCACGGTCTCCACATCGCGGATCACCTTGGCCTGCAGGACGCCGGCGCTGACGCGCGAGTGATAGCCGATGGAGAGCTGCTGCATCCGGGTGCACAGCGCCGACCGCAGATCGGTGCCCATGCGGCGCACGCTGCCGTAGAGCAGCCGTACGTACAGCAGATGCAGCGGAATGTTGACCAGCAGGATGAACAGGATGACGCCCGCGCTCAGCCACACCCGGCCGACCGGCTGGTGCTGCACGACGGTGTCGATGATGGACGCGGTGATCAGCGGCAGCATCCACAGCGGGCTGTGCTTGACGGTGAAGACGAGGAACGCCGCGGCCAGCCGTCGGCGGTCGGCGTGGAACAGATAGGCGAGAGTGCGGATCGGGTGCTCGCCCCGGTAGCGGTGGTCGAGCGGTTTCTCGGACGACGCCATCGGCGATGGTCCTCCCCAGTGGCCGAGTAGAGGGCGAGCGCTTTCTTCCCGCGCCGCGCCGGAGTACACCCGGGCGGCCCCGACGGTCGGCCGCCACGCAGAATGGTGACCGTCGGCCAACGGAAGGACCACATGTGTCGCGCAATCGCGAGTTGAAGTACCGGGCAGTCACGTCGTTCCAGCGACGCATCGGCAATCCCCTCCTCAAGCGGCTGCCGACACAGACCCTCCTGGAGACCACCGGACGCACGTCCGGGCTTCCGCGCCGGACGCCGGTCGGAGGGCGGCTGGTCGGGCGGGAATTTTGGTTCGTGTCCGAGTACGGCGAGAGGTCGCAGTACGTGCGCAACATCCGGGCGGATTCCCGGGTTCGGGTCCGGGTCAAGGGACGGTGGCACACCGGGACCGCCCACGTGCTGCCTGGGGATGACGCCCGCGCCCGGCTGAGGAGCCTGCCGCGGTTCAACAGCGCCGCCGTGCGGATCGTCGGAGCCGATCTGACGACGGTGCGCGTCGACATCACCGACTGAACCGGCCGCGACCGGACGAGACCCGTCAGCCGACGTGGTCGGAGATCACCCGTGTGATCTCCCGCGTGATACGCAGGATGCCGGGGGATTGCACCGGGCAGGGCCTCGGCTTGGACGAGGTGGCGGCCAGGCAGAAGTGCAGATAGTCGTCGTCGCGGTGCAGGGCGGTGCGGTCGCGGCCCGGCTGGGTGCAGTAGGCGGGATGATCGTGCTCGTACGACGTGCAGGGCAGGTACTGGGCCCAGGTATAGCGGGCGGATGCCGGGCTCACCGTCTTGCCTGCGTCGGCGAGCAGATCGTCGGAGGCGCGGGCGCGCGCCTCGTAGAGGGCGTTCACGGTCCGGACGCGGTCGGGGGTGATCGGGTCGGGGCCCTGCAGCACCCATACGATCCTGGGCCGCCTCGCACCGCCCGCCCCCGCGATCTGCTCGGTCAGTCTCTTCGCGTCCGCCTCGTACCGCTTGACGTACGTGGTGCGCGACTTGTCGTAGGTGATGCCGTCCATGCAGGGCGTGTATCCCCAGGCGTTGCCCCAGAACTGCAGCACCACGAAGTCCGGCTGGAGTGAGCGCACCAGGGCGGCCGCCTTGTCCGCGGGCGGTACGAGCGACCGCTTCGCCGTGCCCTCCAGGTAGTCGCACAAGGTGGTGCCCGAGTACGGGGCGCTCGTGTACCGCGCGTGCAACTGGTCCCCGAGCAACTGGCCCAGCACCTTCTGGTTCTCCATCGCGATCGAGTCCCCGAGGTACAGCACCGTGGGCGGCTTCGCCACGGCGTCCGGTGAGGCGACGGCCCGCTGACGGGTGGTCGACGTCGGAGACTGCGAAGCCCCCGACACCGCCGGGGCGGGCGGCGACGCCTCGGGCGCCGACGCCGGATCGCCGCACGCGCCGAGCAGCAGCCCGGCCACCAACACCCCCACGAGCCACGGCTTTCGCATCCGGCAACTCCCAGCCCGCCTACCGAAAGGGATCCCAAGGCAAGCACAAGCGGGCACAAGGCGGAAGACGTACGTCGGCCACGCGAACGTGTCGCCGCGGTCGTCCAGGACGTCGCCCCGACCGGCGCGCGCGGCTGGGTGGACAGCTGGGAAGCACCGGCGCCCGTGGGCGTCTCGAGGGTGACGTCGCCTTGGGCGCTCCCTGCGCCAGGCGTCCTGTAAGCCACGCACGTTACCCCGGCGGTGTCGACGGCGGCGGTGTGCCGTGCCGGAGCTCCAGCAGGTCCGCGTTCGGCAGCGGCTTGGCCAGATGGGCGTCGAACCCGGCCGCCCGGGACTGGCCTTGGGCTGACCCCGGAGACGGCGATGAGAACAGAAACTGTCCACGGTTCAAGTGGGAGCCACATACGGGGAGTTGCGGCGCGGGCTCGTGCGGTGCGGGGATCGAACACCGCCGCGCGAACCCGGGCCGGGGCGCGCTCGCGTGCGCGGCGGCAGCGACCTTGCCGAGGCCCGGCCTCCGCTGTATGGCTGGACGATGAACCGAGTCTGGTCGGAGTGCACCGCGACGGCGTGCACGGCAGTCACCGTGCCGGGACGCGGCCACTGCCTGCGTCATCTGAGTGACCCGGAGCAGCGGGAGGCCCTGGCGGCACTCGTACCAGGCGTGGACGTGGACTTTCGCGGAGTGCACTTCACCCAGGAGTTGTGGCAGGCGCTGACGACCGCGGTGGACGCACAGTTCGGGACGGCGCGGTTCGATACGGCGCGGTTTCCGGCCGGAGTGCGCTGCTCGGGTCTGAGGTTCGGCGGGCCGGCCTACTTCGAAGGCGCGGTTTTCGAGGGCGAGGCCCATTTCACCGGCGCCGCGTTTGCCGACTACGCGGGCTTCGACGCGGCCCGGTTCGCCGGGACGGCCTACTTCCGGAAGGTGCGCTTCCACGGCGAAGCCCGCTTCGTGGCCGCGTGGTTCGCGGCGGACGCGTTCTTCGACGGAGTGTCGTGTGCGTCAGTTGCCCGCTTCTCAGGAGCGTGGGTCGAGGGAACGGGTGCCTTCACCTCCGCTCACTTTTCGGGCAGCGTGCATTTCACCGAGACCTGGTTCCGGAGGGAGGGTGACACGAGCGCCGACTTCTCGCAGGCGACCTTCACCAGGTCGGCAGGTTTCTACGGCGCACGGTTCCGGGGGAGGGCGGTGTTCGCGGAGGCGGTGTTCGAAAGCGAGTGGCGCGGGCCGGTCGTGTGCACGGACGAACTGTGGATGCGCGGCGCCGTGTTCAAGACGCCCCTGCGCATTGGCATCGCGGCGAGAAGAGTGGACATGAACCGCATACGGTGCGAGGCCACCGCGGTCTTCCAACTGCGATATGCCGCCGTGTCGTTGAGCGACGCGGCATTCGCTGAGCCGGCGACCGTGTCGTACGAGGCGATGCCGTTCATGGCCGGTACGCGCGGGCTCGAGCAGGAGATGCCGCGTGAGGAAGGCAGTGTGACCGTCCGGCTGTTGCGGCTGTCCGGTGTCAACGCCGCCCAACTCGTCCTGACCAACATCGACTTGTCACGCTGCGAGTTCTCGGGCGCGTACAACCTCGACCAGATCGGTCTGGCAGGGCGCTGTGGGTATGGCGTTCCCCCGTCCGGGCTGCGCCACGGCAGTAAATGGCTGCCCGTTTGCTGGTGGAGCCGTCGACGTGTGCTCGTCGAGGAGCAGTACTGGCGGGCACTGCCTGGTGACAGCCGCAGTGATGCGGACACGGACGGATGGATCATCGGGCTCGGCCACCCCGATCCAGCCCAGAGCCCTTCCGCCGACGATGTCGCCATCGTCTATCGCCAGCTGCGCAAGGCGCTCGAGGACACGAAGAACGAGCCCGGGGCGGCCGACTTCTACTACGGCGAGATGGAGATGCGCCGCCACAACAAGGACACGCCACCCGGGGAGCGTGCGCTGCTGCACACCTACTGGCTGCTCTCCGGGTACGGGCTGCGGGCGTCGCGGGCACTTGGTGCCCTGCTGTGTGCCATGGGCGTGACCGTTCTGCTGCTCATGCTCTACGGACTGCCGACGGCGCCACCGACATCACGCATGACGGGCCAAGTCCCGGCCGGCGGCGGAACGGTGGTACTCACGTCCGACGCTTCGGGCACGGCTGTTCCGCGCGACATCGCGAACCGCTTCAGCGCCGCTCGCTCGGAGCGGGCCGGGCGCGTGGTCGTCAACTCGGTGGTGTTCCGCAGCAGTGGTCAGGATCTGACACGGAACGGCATCTGGATCGAGATGGGCAGCCGGCTGTGTGAGCCCGTCCTGTTCGGTCTTGCCGTACTCGCTGCCCGCGGACGAGTGCAGCGCTGACTTCTCCTACGGGTGCCGACGGCGGATGCGGGCCGCCAGAACCGCCACGTCGTCCTCCGCGTGACGCGCGTCGAGCCGGACGAGGACCTCGTCGAGCAGTTCCTCGGCGTCGGCCCCGGGCGGCAGCCGCAGCCCGGCCAGCCGGGCGAGCGACTCGTCGATGTCCTCCCCGCGGCGCTCCACCAGGCCGTCGGTGAACATCACCAGGGTCTCGTCCGGCGCGAGCGCGCGGGTGGCCTGCTCGTAGCCGCCCACCCCGGTGCCCAGCGGGGGACCCACCGGCAGCCGCACCAACTCGCCGGTGCCGTCGCCGGCGAAGACCACCGGGGGCAGGTGCCCGGCGCCGGCGAGCGCCGCCGTGCCGCGTGCCGGGTCGACCTGGACGAGCAGACAGGTGGCCGGACGCCGGTTCCCGTCCTCCGCGACCGCCGCGTCGAGACGGCGCAGCACGCGGTGCGGCGGCAGATCCGTGGAGGCCACATAGCGCAGCATCGAGCGGTACGCGGTCATGTCCACCGCCGCGTCCAGTCCGTGCCCCATGACGTCGCCCACCACCAGCAGCGTGCGCCCGAAGTGCAGCCGTACGGTCTCGAACCAGTCGCCGCCCACCAGGGTGCTGCCCCCGGCCGGTAGATAGCGGGTGGCCAGATCGAGGTTCGGATGCGGTCTGCCCGGTTCGGCCAGCAGCGCCCGCTGGAGGTCGAGGACCCTGCCGCGGACGGCGGTGTGCTGACGCGAGTGTCCGAGGTGGACGGCCGCGAGTCGCGCCACGTAGTGCGTGCCCGACGTCTCCACGTCGGTGAACGCGGGCCCCCGCCGAACGGCCAGCAGCACTCCGTACAGCCGCCCGTGCGCGAGCAGCGGCACGGTCATGACCTGCCGTGGCACCCCGCCGGACAGGTCGATGGAGGCCGAGATCGGGTGTCCTTCGTCCAGCGCCTGGACGGTCAGGGGGCGCGCGCCCCACGGGGGGCTGAGCAGCTCGGTGCGGCCTGCCGTGGCGACGCGGGAGAGGTCCGGGTCGGCGGAGTGCCGGCTGGTCGGGACGTCCGTGGGCAGCAGATCGACCGCGGCGGCGTCGCAGAAGTGGCGGCTCACGAAGTCGGCGAGTTCCGCGCACGTCGTCCGCTCGTCGAGGGTGGTGCCGATCGACTCGACGGCTTCCTCCATCGCACCGACCGGCGCCCCCGCACCCGCAGTGTCCGCACTGCCCGGCCCCGCCATGCCACCTCCACCGCCGCACCCGCCTTGGTCCATCCACGCACGCGCGCGGCGGCCCCGCATGCTCAGTGCCGCGCCGGAAGGTCGTTCACCAGCACGGCCGCCCCGTCGAAGCGGCCCGCCGCGAGGTCTTGCAGGGCTTCGTGCGCCCGCGACAGCGGATAGGTGTGCGTCGTGGCGCGCACGCCGTGGCGGGCGGCCAGGGTCAGGAAGGCCCGGCCGTCCTCGCGCGTGTTGGAGGTGACGCTGCGCAGCTCCTTCTCGTAGAACAGCTCGCGCTCGTAGCGCAGCGGCGGCGTGTCGCTCAGATGGATCCCGGCGACCGACAGGATCCCGCCCCGGTCGAGCGCCCGCAGGGCGACCGGGACCAGGTCACCCACCGGCGCGAACAGGATCGCGCTGTCCAATGGCTCGGGCGGTGCGTCGTACGCCCCACCGGCGGAGGCGGCTCCCAGAGCGAGCGCCAGCCGGCGCGCGGCCGGGTCACGGGTCAGTACATGCACGGTGGCGCCCTGCGCGAGGGCCAGCTGCGCGCAGAGATGGGCGCTGCCGCCGAAGCCGTACAGACCGAGCCGCCCGCCCGCCGGCAGCGAGGCCCTCAGCAGCGCGCGGTAGCCGATGATGCCGGCGCACAGCAGCGGTGCGAGGGCGACGTCGTCCACCTCGCCGGGCAGCGGATAGGCGAAGGCGGCGGGGACGGTCGTGTACTCCGCGTAGCCGCCGTCGGCGTCCCAGCCGGTGTACTGGGATGCCGGGCAGAGATTCTCGGCCCCGCGCACGCAGTAACCGCAGGTGCCGTCCGTACGGCGCAGCCAGGCGACGCCCACCCGGTCGCCGGGCGCGAAGCCGGTCACCTCTCCACCCGCCCCCGTGACCACGCCGACGACCTCGTGCCCCGGTGTCACCCCCGGCCGGCGCACCGGCAGATCGCCCTCGGCGACGTGCAGATCCGTGCGGCACACCCCGCAGGCGCGGACGTGGACCAGGAGCTCGTCGGGCCCCGGCACCGGCACCGGTCTCTCGACGAAGCGCAGCGGGTCCCGCTCGATCGGCCCGGGCCGGGCGACTTCCCACGCGTACATCATCCAGTGCCCCGTCCCGTCGACGACCACCGTGCCCGCTCTCCAGTGTGATGCAGCGCGTCCCGCTCGGCGCGCGGCCCCGACAGAGGCCCTTTAGCGTGAAAGGCGCAACCGTTCACCGAAGTGGAGAAGGTCGACGTCATGGCCGTACAGCCTGAAGGAATGCCCTGTTGGGCGGACGCGATGTTCAGCGATGTCGAGGGGGCCAAGAGTTTCTACGGTGACGTACTGGGCTGGACGTTCGGCGACGCGTCCTCGGAGTACGGCAACTACACGCAGGCGTACGCGAACGGCAAGGCGGTGGCCGCCGTCGTGCCGCCGATGCCCGGGCAGGAGGGGCAGTCCGCCTGGTGCCTGTACCTCGCCTCGCCCGACGCCGCCGCCACCGCCACGAAGATCAAGGACAACGGCGGCGAGGTGCTGATGGAGCCGATGCAGGTCGGCGAATTCGGCACCATGGTGCTGGCCCGCGACCCCGGCGGCGCCGTCTTCGGCGTCTGGCAGGCGGGCATCCACGAGGGCTTCGAGGCGACGGCCGAGCCCGGAGCGTACGCCTGGGCCGAGCTCTTCACCCGGGAGCCCGAGAAGTCGGACCCGTTCTTCCCGGCCGTCTTCCCGTACAGCGCCCGGCAGATGGACGACGACAACACCGACTACCGGATCTTCAGCCTCGGCGACAGCCCGGCCCTGGGCCGGATGAAGATGACGGACGACTTCCCGCCCGAGGTGCCGTCGTACGTCAATCTCTACTTCGCCGTCGAGGACTGCGACGCGACGGTGGCGAAGGCGACCGAGCGCGGCGGCATCCTCCGCTTCGGACCGATGGACAGCCCCTTCGGCCGGTTCGCGGCCCTGAGCGACCCGCAGGGCGCGTCGTTCTCCGTCATCGACATCAAGACAACCCAAGGCGACATGCCCAAAATGACTGACATGTCCTAAGGCTTCCCTCCCGCGAGGGCAACCGCGGGCATGCGGTACTCGTCCCTCCTTGTGGCCGCGTCACGGGCGGCCGTGCCCCCACAAGGACTGCGAGCGAAGGAGACCGCATGCTCCGCATTCACTTCACCTCGCACGATCTGCAGAACATCCGCGTGGCCCGGCAGCCCGATCCGCTGTGGGAACTGATCTGCAGCGTCTGCCGGCTGGAGACCGGACAGGGACCGCTGGACTTCGGGCACTGGCGGCGCGCGGCCCGCGACCGGCTCTCCACGGACGCGGTCGCGGGC